>JALWJV010000308.1:0-4888 GCA_026996955.1 Deltaproteobacteria bacterium | reverse complement strand
AAGTTCCGATGAGAAAGACGAGATTGCTGCGATCACAAGGGCGTTCAGGGCCATGATGCATAATATTATGGAATACTCCAAACGCCTTGAAGAGCTTAACCGGCAACTCCAGAGATCCCATGATGAGCTTGAACACAAGGTTCTCATAAGGACAGCAGAACTAAAGGACAAACAGATGCAGCTTGCACACGCAGGACGGCTTGCCGCCCTTGGAGAACTGGCTGCAGGTGTTGCCCATGAACTTGGTCAGCCCCTTCAGATAATCAAGAGTGCTGCCCTTATAATCTGTGAAGAACTGGAAGCCGGCACATTTGAGCCAGAAGAGATGGCGCCAATTGCAGCCAAAATAACCCATCAGGTTGACAGGGCCTTTTCCATAATCTCCAGCATGAGGAAATTTGTCAGACAAAATGGACCTAGACATGCGGCCTGTGCCTCTAATCTTTCCGAGGCACTTGAGGATGCATTGAGCTTTTTCAGGGCACAGTTCAGTCAGCATGGCATAACGCTTGACGTGCAAGTGGAAGAAAATCTTCCCAGGGCAGCTATTGACTCACAGAAATTTCAGCAGATAGTAGTAAACCTCCTGTCAAATGCCCGATTTGCTGTTGACAAAAAAGCTGGCGTGAAATCAATCAGTGCCGATAAGAAATTTGAGAAAACAATTTCTGTAAAACTTGAACGATACAACCATCAAAAGGAAAGCATAGTGCTGAAGGTTACGGATAATGGCATAGGCATGAATGCCCTGGAACAGGAACGCTGTCTTGAACCTTTCTTCACCACCAAGGAGCCGGATGAAGGTACAGGCCTTGGTCTTTCAATAGCCTATAGCATAGCAAGGGAGTACGGTGCCACCCTTGAGTTTGAAACTGAAAAGGGGAGAGGAACCACCTTCAGCCTGATTATGAAAACAGCTTCTGGCATGGGAGAAATCACGTAATGAACAAAATTTCTTTACAGGACTCCGGTACAGAAAACAAGGTCATGCTGGTTGATGATGAACCACAAGTTACCGAACTCCTGTCCTTTGCGCTGCGAAAGGAACCCTACCAGGTTATCACCGCAAACTCAGGGCCCCATGCCCTGGAACTCTTCGGACAGCGCCCTGCTGACGTACTTGTTACAGATGTAAGAATGCCGGGCATGGACGGCCTTGAACTCTCAAGAAGAATACTGGAAGAGTACCCTCATACACAGATAATTGTTATCACCGCCCACGGTGACATAAACACGGCTGTTGAGGCGATGAAACTCGGGGCGTCTGATTTTCTGCAGAAACCTGTACATAACACTGAACTGAGGATGAGCATTGAATCTGCCCTTGGCAAGTTGAAACTCAAGAGAAAACTGGCCTCAACGAACAGGGCTCTCAGGGAGGAACGGGAACTCCTTGCAATCACCATTGGTTCCATCAGAGAAGGCCTGATCACTATAGATATGGAGGGTAAAATAACCGTTCTGAACGATATGGCCGCCCAACTGACTGCATGGCCCAGAGAAGAGGCAATTGGGAAACCGCTGTGCAGTGTCTTTAATGTGAGCTGCTTAAGGACGGAATCTGGTGATGACATAACGGTTCCGCAGTTATTGAAACATGAAAAACAGGCTGAACCAAACGCAGAGGCAAAACTCCATCCAAGGAACATCAGCAGGGTTCTGGACATAATGCTTTCAGTATCTCCACTGCTTACTCCTGAGGGAAGGACAAGGGGCACTGTAATCATATTCAGGGATATCACAGCCGAGAAAAGAGAAAAGGAACGTGCGCGTCTTGCTGCCATTGAACGGGAGCAGATGCAAAAACAGATTCAGCGGGCACAGAAGATGGAGGCCATAGGAACCATGGCTGGCGGTGTGGCCCATGACCTCAACAACATACTCTCCGGTATCCTCAGCTATCCTGAACTCCTGCTGCTCGACCTCCCCAAGGACAGCAAATTCAGGAAACCTCTTGAGACTATACGGGACGCAGGCCAGCGTGCCGCTGACATAGTGGCAGACCTTCTTACCCTTGCGCGTGGTGCCGCAGCGGAAAAGGAGCCACAGAACCTCAACAGACTGATTGAAGATTATCTCAACACCCCTGAGATAAGGGTTCATAAGGCATCACGGCCTGAAATTGAAATCAAAACAAGACTTGCAGATGACCTCTTTGCAGTTGAATGTTCCCCGATTCACATAAGGAAATGCCTGCTTAACCTCATAATCAATGCATTCGAGGCAATGGGACAGCAGGGAACCATAACCATTTCTACAGAAAATCGATACCTGGACAGGCCCCTTAAAGGTTATGACAATGTCCGCCAGGGTGAATACGTGGTGCTCTCAGTGGCAGACACCGGTTCCGGAATTTCCAAGCAGGATCTGGAACACATCTTTGAACCCTTTTACACCAAGAAGATCATGGGAAGAAGCGGGACAGGCCTGGGCCTTGCCGTGGTGTGGAATACCATGCAGGATCACAACGGCTACATTGATGTGACCAGCGGGGACACAGGCACCTGCTTCGAGCTCTACTTCCATGCCTCAAGGGACCTTGCAGTTGAGGAATGCAGAAAGGATATAGATACACTTTTCACAGGAAATGGCGAAAAGATACTGGTAGTGGATGATGAAGAAACGCAGCGTCAGATAGCCTGTGACCTGCTTGAAAGGCTTGGATACAACCCGGTAGCAGTTGCAAGCGGGGAAGAGGCTGTGGAATATATGAAAAACAGCTGTGCAGACCTGCTTCTGCTGGACATGATAATGACACCTGGAATAAACGGCAGGGAGGCCTATGAACGAATAGGGGAAATACATCCAGGGCAACGTGCCATAATAGCAAGTGGATTTTCTGCCACTGATGAGGTAAAACGTGCACAGGAGCTTGGTGCAGGTCGATTTATCAAAAAACCCTACACCCTTACCCTACTGGCAGAGGCTGTCCATCAGGAACTTGCAAGGTGATAAACAGCTAATACTCTCAGTTTGTCCTAAAGCTACATAACTGTTCAGCATTTTGACGGTAATGGAGGTTCGTGAAAGTCCTTGTTTTTCCGTAATAAGACCATTCTCTACGCTGAAAAAATACTACTTTCTTTTGCCTCTGAAAGGTCAAATTCCACAAGTTTCAGATTCATCCCCAAAGTGCGTACCTTGTCAGCGAATTCTTCAAGCAGCCTTGTCACCTCTTCTTTTTGTTCATCTTCATGGAAAAGATACAGAGATACCATGTTATGTGGAATAACCGGCCTGCCATGAGCTCCTTTTTTTTCGATATCCAGCCGCTCAAGCACCTTAAGAGCAGCATCAGCGTCCTTATAGCGTTCTTCAGGATTACGACGACAGCAAGTCTTGATGAATTCTGCAAGCCCTGGAGGAGTTTCCTTTACGAATTTTCTCGGATCTGGAATATCCTGGGTAAGATGCATTTCTCTAAGTGCTGCAAGGTCATCATCAAGATATGGAAGTCTTCCTGTAAGCAGATGGAATGCAGTTATACCGAGCCCGTACAGGTCGGTACGACCATCAACAGGATAGGATTCAATCTGCTCAGGTGACATATACTGCAAAGTGCCTTCCATTTCTATGTGTTCACTCCCAAAGGGACAGGCGAGGCCAAAATCTATAATCTTGACAGTGCCGTTCTTAAGCATGAAAAGGTTGTCCGGCTTTATATCCTGGTGAACTATTGACCTTTTATGAGCATAGGCAAGTCCACTGCAGACCTGACGAATAATGTCTATAACCTCCGGCACACTGAACCTGCCTTTTTTCTTGATCATAATATCCAGCGGCAATCCATCCAGGTATTCCATTATAATAAACAGCATGTTGAATCTGTATTCCACATCATAAATATTGATGATATTCTTATGCTGCATTTTTGCTATTATTTTTGCTTCATCAACGAATCGCTGGCAAAATTCTTCATCCAGGGCCATTTCATGATGCAGAAGTTTGATGGCAACATCCCTGCCAAGACTCATGTGATGTCCATGGTATACGGTTGCCCATGCCCCGTAGCCTATCTTGTGATCAATCATGTATTTACCTATTGCAAGGTCTGCAAGTACACCATCGGATTCAAGCCTTTCGCACGCAAAAGAGATGAAAAATTCTCTTAATTCATATTGTTCTTCAATAAGCAGGGTGAAACAGTTCCTGGAAAGCCTCCACATCTGGGAATGAGTAGCCGCAACAATATTTGCCGGTCGTGGTTCATCCGTAAGCAGAGCCATCACACCTACCATGTCACCTTTTCGCCTAGTTGCCTGCAGAATAGGTTCGCCATCCTTCTCCACAATAATGTAGCATCCCCCACTTTCAATAAAATAAACCCCATCTCCCTTAACACCCTGGGTCATGATCTTGTCTCCTTCATGAAAGGTAACTGGAGCCAGGTGGCTAAGGACGGCCCAGATGGTGTTGTGTGGCAGGAGCTGAAAAAATTTCAGGGACATGAAGAAATCCATCTGCTCCATGATTTGAAGTATTCTTGCATCAGTCAGGAACATTTCCTTGTCAAGCTCAAGGGGATGGATATTGACCTGAAGGATGAAATTACCCGGGTTATCCGACTGTTGGCAGGATACTATGACTCCCTCCTGCATATCCCAACGTTTGTTTTCAAAATCGTAAATATGGATGGTGGTTTCAGTAGGCAATTTCGACAGTGAATAATCGGTTTTAAGAACCATTTCGGAACTTGTCATACTATCGATACCAACAACCCTGCCGATGGTCTTCCCTGATATTTCGCTTTGCAGAACGATAACCGCAAGCCCTGAATTGCTATTTTCTGAATTGGAAACCATTTTTTCAACCTTTGTAATTTTGTAACATATTGATTTAAAGATAAAGATAAGCCACAACCTGAAAATCTCGATTCTTTGTCATGTGA
>JALWJV010000307.1 GCA_026996955.1 Deltaproteobacteria bacterium | reverse complement strand
AATAGTGGTAATTTCCTCATCAACAGGCACTACACCATCCCGGAGTTTTGAGAGTATATCCTCTGCAAAGTGGGCAATACCCTCAAGGGTGGTAAAACCGAAAAACCCTGAAGTACCCTTGATGGTGTGAATCGTCCTGAAAATACTCTTTATGAGGTCTTCATTATCAGGTTCCTGCTCCAGTTCAACAAACTGCTGGTCAAGCAGTTCCAGGTTTTCTTTTGATTCTGCCAGAAAATCTTTTAGAATATCGTCTTCCATGCTTCCCATTTTATTGACCTCCAATGGTATGTTATCAGCCGTCTTTTTTCCAGCACACTGCCCGACCAAAAGACGTTCGTTTCATAGTGGGTGGGAGTCCTACAGGGGTCTCTGTAGCGCCAAGAAACAGATATCCACCTGGATTCAGCACCTTGACGATCTTTTCCAGAATCTGCTTTTTGGTTTGCTGATCAAAATAGATCAAGACATAACGGCAGAGCACCACGTCCATGCCGCTGATCCCTGTAAATGGCCCCATAAGGTTCATGCGCTTGAAACGCATATTTCTCTTAAGCTTCTCATTAACAATCCAGAAGGCGCCCTGCTGTTTGAAATACTTAATTAGCAGGGTAATGGGCAGTCCGCGGTTTACCTCTACCTGGGTAAAACGGCCTGCCATGCCCTTGCTTACAGCCTGCTGTGATATATCTGTGGCAGTGATGCTGACACGCCAGTTCCCAAGTGCAGGAAAATGCTCGTTTATTATCATTGCGATTGAATAAGGCTCCTGACCTGTTGAGCATGCAGCACTCCAGAACTTCAGGCTCTTGGTTGCAGCATTTTTCTCCATAAGCTCAGGAATGATATTTTTCCGCAAGGCATCAAACGGGTGCTGATCCCTGAAAAAATAGGTTTCATTGGTGGTCATTGCCTCAATGATCTGTTCCTTGAGCTTTGGAGTCATCTGAAACTTTGCCTTGCGGTACAGGGCCTCAATATCCTTAAGCCCCAGCACCTTTGCCAGCTCATTAAGACGGCTTTCAAGCAGATATTCCTTGCCCTTAACCAGTGCAATCCCGCTGGTTTCCTTGACCATATCGGCAAAAAAACGGAACTGTTCCGGACTTATCATGATTGTTCCTTCCCTTACCTGGCAGTTACTGACGAGGTTTGACGTAATGCAGGTCCGGCACTACGATGTGCAAATCCTGTAAATTCCAAAATTGCCGGTTCAATATCTTTAAGGTTGCATACACGGTCAGCCAGTCCTTCTTCAGCTACAAATTTCGGCATTCCCCAAACCACTGAACTCTCCTTGTCCTGGGCTATGACTGTGGCCCCCTTTTCCTTCAACAACCTGGTACCCACAAGGCCGTCCTGGCCCATGCCTGTCATTATTACACCTACCACTCTGCCTCCATATACCGATGCCACTGAACGAAAGAGGACATCAACAGCAGGCCTGCAACTATTTTCCGGCGGGTCCTGATTAAGGCGGATAATTACATTTTTCCCTTCCTTAACCACTGTCATGTGATAATCACCAGGGGCTATGTAAACAGTGCCTCCCTGCACTGGCTGCCTGTCCCTTGCCTCAACCACCTTGAGCTTTGACTTGTCATCAAGGCGTTTTGCAAGCTGCGTGGTAAATATAGGCGGCATGTGCTGTACAAGCAGAATGGGCAGATTAAAATTTGCTGGAAATTTCGGAATAACCTCCTGCAGGGCATTAGGCCCGCCTGTTGATACTCCAATGGCAACTGCAGCAGGCTTGAACCCTGTGGGATGTGCAACCACAGGACGTGCTGCTGGCCTGACAGGTGATGGTTTCGAAGCGGTACTGCCTGCTGCAACCCTGGCAAGCCTGGCAGTGGGAGCCGTCGGCTTTCGCACTGAAGGCCTTCTGAGCGGAGCCTTGACCTTGGAAATACTCTGGGCATATGCCTCTATCTTGGGAATGAGCTCGGCTTTAATGCGCCGCACACTCTCTCCAAATGCACCTGTGCCTGTAGGCTTTGGAACAAAATCAAAGGCGCCTTTCGAAAGGGCATCAAGGGTGGTTTTAGCCCCCTTGGAGGTCAAGGTGGAGAACATGATCACCCCTACCTTGATACGCTGCTTCTTCAGTTCATCCAGTGTCTGCAGGCCGTCAAGCTCAGGCATCTCAACGTCCATTACAAGCAACTCAGGCTTCAGACACCGTATCTTCTGCAGTGCGTCCTTCCCGTTTACCGCACTGCCAACGACGTTGATCCCCCTGTGCTTGGAAAGGGCATCGTTCAATATCTTCCTGAAGACAACTGAATCATCTACTATGAGGACCCTGAGATTATTTTTCATAACCCGAGCACCATCTTCACCTTTTCTTCCAGCATCTCGGCTGTAAAAGGCTTCATCAAATATTCATTTGCTCCCGCCATTACAGCCTTGATTACATTTTCCTGCTGGTTTTCAGTGGTGACCATCATGACCTTCACATCACTCCATGCCGGATTTTCGCGGATCTTGACCAGGCAGTCATAGCCCTCCATCTCCGGCATGTACCAGTCAAGAAGAATAAGATCAAAAAGGCCCTCAGACTTCAGCTTTTCAAGGGCATCTACACCGTTAACCGCCTCGGTCACTGAATCGAAAATGCCCATTTTCTGAAGTCCGGCCTTAACGATATTTCTCATTGACTGAGAATCATCTACAACCAGCGCTTTCATCTAATAACCTCTCTGAAATTTTAAGGCGTTTACCCCTTCAACCTGTTGGTTTCATGAAAATTTATTTCATGCCCCACCCAGGCGCGTAGCCACTATCAACCAGGATTATTTTCAGTTTTTCATGCCACAAAACGAAAAAATACCTGAATTAAGCTCATGTCTATGACATTAACCA
>JALWJV010000306.1 GCA_026996955.1 Deltaproteobacteria bacterium | reverse complement strand
TCACTCTGGTGGTGGCCGGTGCTGAGGCTTCTGTGCAGGGGCTTGGTGCCTATGATGAAACCTTGTTGAAGGAGCTCCTTTCCGGCATGGTTTCTGGAAGGCGGTTTTCAACCAAAGAGGCGGCAGGACTTGTCTCGTCTCTTACGGGAATTTCGCGGAACATACTCTATACAGCAGCGCTTGAGTGCCGTGATGAGGCATCATCAATGTCAAAATAGGTCACAAGGAAAATAATTTCCATGTATCTATTGGTAAATTTTTTCTTTATATCTTCCTGGATACATTAAACTACTGCTCCTTAATGGCAAAAAGGTCTTGTTTTTTGAAAAAATGGAGTTATATAACTGGAACACATATTGCAGGTATCGTGTGATATGGGGAGAGGGATAGTTATATATATGTTGTTATTTTGAGGGGAAGTGTCATGGCTCCTTATTACAAGTTTGAACAAAATCCAGACCATATCTGCAATAATTTTGAGGTCAGCTCACCGGATAACTGTTACAGCTTCTGCAAGTACGCAACCGTGTGGATAGACGGGCAGAGAGAACGTACCTGTCCATACCCTGAGTGTCCGCACGTATCTTCCTACTCTCCTTCTCTGAGAGGCATATACTGCAGCCGAACCACCAAGTAAAATTGGCGGGACTGTTCAGGTCCGGCTGGCTGAAAGATAACACAACATCACAAATAATTTTTAGCCGTGTGCATGCATGGCTTTGATTTGAGAGGGCGTAGAGCGCCCTTTTTTATTTGTACGTATCTATTCAGCGTGGTAAATGGTCTTGTTTTGGAGTGACTCTGAATAATTTCGTAGTTTTTCTTGGTGAAGCGCAGCCATAAAATCGCCTCTCGCTGAGCGAGGAACGAGCGAGTTTTGCGATTTTGGCGTAGCGAGCCTAAGAAAAACAAGAAATTATTCACCGGAACGGAAAAACAAGACCATTTACCAACCTTATTAAGATGAACACGCTGAACAGTTACATTTGTACTTAGATTGAGCGGTCAATCGTGCTCAAGTTAGATTTTATAAAAGACATAAAGAGAGTCAGAAATGCGTGAAAATATAAAAAAAGCAGTGTTGGAGGCCCTCGAGCAGTGCATGGACTCAGGTGAGCTTCCCAAGAAGGATGTCACTACTGACATTCAGATATCCAGACCAAAGCACGAGAGCCACGGGGATTTTGCAACAAATATTGCAATGGTGCTGGCATCTCAACTTAAGATGGCGCCCAGAAACATAGCCCAGGCACTGCAGGGTCGGCTTGAAGAGAATCCTCTTTTTGACAGAGTAGATGTGGCAGGCCCAGGCTTCATAAATTTTTTCATAAGGCCTGAGTGGTGGCAGAAGGGCATTGTCTCCATTGTGGAAAAGGGAGCTGAGTTTGGCAGGAGCAGTTCTGCAAACGGTAAAAAGGTCCTGATAGAGTTTGTCAGCGCTAATCCCACTGGGCCGCTCCATGTCGGGCATGGCCGCGGTGCAGCAGTAGGTGATTCCCTTGCCCGTGTAATGAAGGCTGCCGGTTATGACGTTGAAACCGAGTATTACATAAACGATGCAGGAAACCAGATGAAGACCCTGGGAACTTCCGTATATCTGCGCTACCTTGAGCATTATGGAAGGGATGTGGAGTTTTCTCAGGAATGTTATCAGGGGGATTACATCAAGGATATTGCCCGGGACATTGCGGAGCGGGAAGGTGACAGGTTTGTTGATGTACCTGTTGAGGAGTGTGTGGAATTTTTCACCACCCATGCGGTAAATATCATCTCTGCCAGCATCAGGGATGATCTTGAGAGTTTTAGGGTGCATTTTGATAACTGGTTCAGTGAAAAAACATTGCATGAAAGCGGTAAGGTGCAGGAGGCCATTGATTTTCTAAAGGAGCGGGGACAGATTTATGAAAAGGACGGCGCTCTCTGGTTCCGTTCGTCTGATTTTGGTGACGAAAAGGACAGGGTGGTACGCCGCGCCAATGGCATCCTTACCTACTTTGCTGCAGATATTGCCTATCACCGTGACAAACTTGAGCGCGGTTATCACATGCTTGTTGATATCTGGGGGGCTGATCATCACGGATACATACCAAGAGTAAAGGCATCCATTGCTGCCCTTGGGCACAGTGAAGACAAACTCAAGGTGCTGCTTGTTCAACTGGTTAATCTGTTTGAAGGCGGAAAGGTAAAGCAGATGTCCACCAGGGCAGGCCAGTTTGTTACGCTCAGGGAGGTGCTGGACGATGTTGGTACGGATGCTGCCCGTTTCATGTTTATGACAAGGAAGTGTGACAGCCATCTTGATTTTGACCTTGAGCTTGCAAAGAAGAAGAGCCAGGATAATCCGGTTTATTATGTACAGTATGCCCATGCACGGCTTTGCAGTGTTTTTCGTAACGCCGAGGCCCAGGGGATAACCCTTGGGGATATTTCTGAGATTGATACCTCAAGGCTTTCCGCCCGGGAGGAGATGGACCTTATAAGGGCACTTGGTGAATTTCCCGTGGTTGTTGAAGGGGCAGCCCATGCCCTGGAGCCACATCGTGTAAGCTATTATTTGACAGAACTGGCATCCATGCTGCATAGTTACTATACTAAATATCGTTTTATAGAGCAGGATGTGGAGCTCAGCAGGGCAAGGATGTTGCTGGCGCAGGCAACAAAAAATGTATTTGCCACTGGTCTGGAGCTTCTGGGTGTATCTGCTCCTGAAAAGATGTAGAATCGGATGCGGTATTTAATATTTTGTAAATGGTCTTGTTTTTCCGTTCCGGTGAATAATTTCTTGTTTTTCTAAGGCTCGCTACGCCAAAATCGCGAAACTCGCTGGTTCCTCGCTCAGCGAGAGGCGATTTTATGGCTGCGCTTCGCCAAG
>JALWJV010000305.1 GCA_026996955.1 Deltaproteobacteria bacterium | reverse complement strand
ACATGAAATGACAGCCCCTTTACAGAAATTCCAGCCTCTGCCGCCTTTTCAAGCAGCATGAATACATCTTCCGGCTGGCAGCCGTATTTTCTGGCAAGATCAATCACTGCATCAGGGCTTCTGAAACCCACGCGGATTAAAATGGATGCCCTGTCCCTGTATTTGATGAATTTTTCAAGTTCCCAGGGGTTATCAACTACAAATGTGGTGCAGCCGTAATCAAGGCTCCTTTCAATGTCAGAAGGGCGTTTTATGGGATGGGTGTGGATACATCTTGCTGCAGGCACTCCGCAACTTTCCACCATGGCTATCTCGCCGTTACTGGCAATGTCAAAACCGCAGCCACAGGAATACAGCGTGTTTATTACCGATTGGTGAGGCAATGTCTTTATGGCATAGAAAAAATCTGTTCCCGGAAGGGCCTTTGCCAGCTTTTTGTACTGTTTTTCAATAACCTGGCAGTTAACAAGCAGCAGAGGCGTACCTTCCCTGTGTGCAAGTTCCTGGAGCCAAAGAGCGTTTTTCGGCCCCTTCCTGCGGGAATACATGTGAAGCAGATTTTTCATGGCTGCACTCCAGTAATCTAAACTTTCATGACATGGGGTTTGTCACCCCCTGACATGAAAGTTGGCTCAAAGCTCAAAGTCGGAAGCTGAAAGCAAACAAGGCTTCTTTTACTTTGAGCCTTGAGCTTTCAGCTTTGAGCTATTATCACCAACGCAACTGATGCCGTGGCCTGTGAGCAGATACATTATCCTAGATTGAGCGTTTCAAAATCTGGAAAAATGTTTTTTTAACGAAATTAAAAGGAGTTATGTCGATTATAGCTTTCCAGCTTTGAAATGCTCAATCTAGGACATTATTTAATTGCGTCAATTACATACTGCGGAAGGGCAAAAGATGCATTATGTATTCCGGCGTTATAATATCTGGTTGCAATTCCGCTCTTATCAACACGCCTGGCAATTTCTGCCTGTGGCACTTCTCTCAGTGTCTTGTCATCAGTGGCCCAGCCAAATGCCATTATGCCGCCTATGTAGGTTGGAACAGCGGCACTGAAAAAATGGCTGTCCTTGAATATCTCTTTCAGGTGTTTTGCAGTAGTTTTGACCTCGTCAAGCTGCAGGAAACAGACACCGTTCTGTGTTACAAGCACGCCCCTGTCTGAAAGGCATCTGTGACATCCCTGATAAAATGCCTTTGTGAAAAGTGCTTCGCCAGGCCCCTCCGGGTCTGTGGAGTCGCTGATTATCACGTCAAATTTTCTGTCAGTGTTCTGCACATAATCAAGGCCGTCACTGATAACAAGCTCAAGCCTGGGGTCATCAAAGGCGCCTGCCGAGTGGTTTGGCAGGTACTTCCGGCTCATCTCCACCACAGCCGCATCAATCTCCACGTGCACAATCCTCTTTACCTCAGAGTGTTTGACAACCTCCCGGAGAATCCCTCCGTCTCCGCCTCCGATTACCAGCACATCCGAGGCATCACCCCTTGCAAACAGCGGCACATGGGCAAGCATTTCATGATAAATGAACTCATCCTTTTCTGTGGTCTGGATAATGCCGTCAAGTGCCATAACCCGGCCAAAGAGCTCATTTTCAAAGATAATCAGGTGATGGTGGCCTGTGGAGTGTTCATACAGGATTTTGGATACGGAAAACTCCTGCGCATAGGCGTCCTTGAACAGCCTTTCCCTGAAACGTATCATGATTATTTTACCCTGCCCCGTTTGTATTCCTGAATCTCCTCACGGCCCGGAGAAAACGCCCTGCGCAGTACCTCAAGCCCCTTTTCAGGCTTGCAGTTTCCGCACATGAATATGTCAAAGGCGGCAAATTTGCGTTCCGGCCAGGTGTGGACGCTGATGTGGGATTCAGCCAGCACTGCGACTCCTGATATGCCGCCGCCGGGAGTAAAATGGTGAAGGTGAATGTGGAGAAGGGTCGCACCTGCGGCTGAGACTGCCTGGCGAAGTGCTGTCTCCATGTATTCCAGGTCATCTATGCGTTCAACATCCCACATGTCTGCAATCAGGTGTGTGCCGGCAAACTGTTCACCATCTTCTGTTACAAAATGGTCAAGGGCAACTCCCTCCTGGGGCTGGTTTATGAACATTGGCCATGTGCCGGCCTGATCTGTTTTGCCGAGGCTTGCAGTGGCTGCCTGTTTCAGGGTGGCAGAAGTACATTCCTGCATGATGTGCTCCCTCCCTTTGTATGAACTTCGGGGCCAGGTAAAACTGTAAAGGCACCCTGTAAATTGAAATCAAGTCTATTTACTTTTTTTTTAGAAAAAAACAAGGGTAAATTACTGTTTTGGGGAAATGTGTTGAAATTTAACGGCGCACCAAAACGATAATTATAAACTGGAACAAAGCAAGGCGTGCAGATGAAATTATACTTCAGATAGAGAAAGAGTCATGAATCAGGAGGGAAGTTGTGAAACAGGTACAGCGGTAAAAGGATATTTTCAGCAAGGGGGCTTGATAATCTCTGGCAGCGGCATGATGCCGCCGCCATCGCGATTTTGAATTTGGAGGTGCTAAAATGGGGCTACAATTCCAAGTATTCTCTGCATCCAGCCCTGCTGCTGTTTTTCAGAGAGCTGGCCTGCACCTGTGTAGGAAAGCCTGGCATCAGCTATCTTTGTGGACGAGATGGTGTTGTCACTGGAAATGTCCTTGGGGCGAACGATTCCTGTAAGCACAATATACTGTGTCTCGTTATTTACGTTAAGCTCTCTGCTTCCTTCTATCAGCAGGTTGCCACCTGGAAGCACCTGTACCACCCTGGCTGACACAGTACCGCTTAGTTTTGTTCCACTGGATGTTGCTCCTGAACCGTCAAATTTGTCATTTACATTGCCGCCAATTGCCTTTGCA
>JALWJV010000304.1 GCA_026996955.1 Deltaproteobacteria bacterium | reverse complement strand
GGCGACACCCTCAACAGCCTTCAGAAGCAGATCGTAACGCTGGGAAATCCGGGGCTCGGTATTCAGCACCAGTGCACCAGAGCTGATAACTATGGTGGCCATCATGAAATAGTTGAAGGCATCCCCAAGAAAGAAGCTCTCATGTTTCTTTGCATAAAAAAGTGGCGGCATAATCAGGTCTCCTCAGTATAGATCAGCACTGCCTTGAGATCATGCTCCTCCTCCAGATTGCCCCCGAGAGCAGATGCAACTATGCCAAAGGTGGCCATAAGCTTTGCAAAGTGAAATATGGGAAGCACCCCGTCTTTAATGCCTGCCCAGCCCATAAGTACTGTATCCGGAAGAACAAATATTATCACAAGAGAAATAATAAACAGATTTATCCAGAACGAAGTTATGCCTGCCAGCAATGTGCCCATTAACACAAGCCTTGAACGGACAGACTGCTCCATCATCCTGTCTGCCCGCCCGACTGTATGGAGATTCTGTCCAAAGTAAAGGGATAGCGTTGCTGCAAGAATTACTGCGGCAAGAACAATATTAAGCCACTTGGACTGGATAGCCGCGCCCATCTCCCATGCCTCAGCACTTAAAAACAGAAATATGATGGAAACTGCAGTTGCAGCAGTAAACCTTCCCAGTCTGAGCATCATAAGCCATCCCCTGGAAAACAGGATGTCAGCACCAATATTCCATCCCTCGCGGGCAAGCACCTGAAGATAGAATTTCAATGGCGTTTTGGCAGCCCCCTGGGTCTCTTCAAGCCTTGGATCAGCTATTGAATAAAGATAATGAGATATTTGCTCAATTTCATCCTGGCTCCAGTCCCTGGGGAGGTCTGCTGTCCAGAACTCCCGTGGACGCATCACTGAGTCATCGCTGTGCTCAAGCCCCCACAAGTGTCCCAGCACATGCCGGCAGAGGCCCAGCATGGCCTGAAGAGCCTGCTGCCTGTCTTCCATTTCAAGAAGACGGGATATTGAAATCACTCCTGCCTCAAGCATGTTAGAGGGAACGGCATCAGTTGCCTGCTCAAACCTTGAAACAAGACGGATTGCCGTAATGCCAAGCACAAAATCAAGAGCATATTCTATTTTAAGGTCTGAGATAAACTCCAGTATCTCAAGTGGGTCCCTTGGGCGACACTGCGGGAAATCATGACGCACAAGCAATTTAAGCTGCCAGGCGAACATGGGAAACCTTGATTTCAGCTCTTCCTCAAGACTTTGGCACAACAGGCCACATTGAGCACCCAAAATTTGTTGCTCCGAGGCATCTACCACTATGCCAAACGATATTTCTGGTATATATGACTGGTCATCATGACCGTTTGACTGTTCCATTTAACTTTTCGTTTGCTCTGTATTTGAAGGAATGTGGTAACTGATCAGTGCATTAATATATTCCAAAAGGGTTCGTATTAGGAATTTTAAGATTTTGCAACTGGTTTCTTTTTATCTAATTGGCCCTCCATTCAGAGATGTATTGGGGTATCCTGTCAATCGCGCATATCAAAACAATGACTTCTAAAACCTTTACCAGTCGTAAATGTGTCACAACATCTCTTCAGGCATATGAAATAAAATTTCTATTTAGCATAACTGTTAATGTTCCTGCCTCTGAACCCGATATAATATGTATAGGCTGGACCTGAGTCCAGCTAAAATTAACATCTCATGTACACCAGTCACCCCTCAAATACCACTTTGAAAACCACGCTAACCATCATACATATTAATTTAGCATTAAAATAATTTCACACTGCCACGATCAGGAATGATATCACTCAGATTCAAAATTGGATTCTCCGTCACCATACAGATGCTGCTACTATATTTTGTAGCCACTCCTGTATTTGCAGTTGACACAAATATACCTTTTAACGACACGGAAAGGGCATGGCTCAAGGCACATCCAGTGGTTAGGGTGGCTCCTGATCCGGACTTCGCTCCAGTAGAATTCTTTGACCAAAAGGGACAATATAAGGGCATTGCAGCCGATTTTATTAGACTCATTGAGCAGAAACTCCCTATTCGTTTCCAGATTCTTCACCTAAAAAACTGGGATGAATGCCTTGAAAAGGTAAAGTCCGGTGAGGCAGACATGCTTAGCGCTGCTACCCCCACTTCAGAAAGGGTAAAATTTGTCCGCTTCACCTCTGCATTTGTAAAATTTCCAGCAGTAGTCATAACAAGAGAAAAAATGAAAAAACGCCCCAAAGTGGGGGGGCTTAAAGGTCTCCAAGTAGCGGTAGTCAGAAACTACGCTGCTCACGAATTCATGAAGGAGAAACATCCGGAAGTTGATTTAGTGGTAGTTCCGGACATATCAACCGGTCTGAGACTTGTTTCCTTTGGAAGGGTGGATGCTATGGTTCTAAACCTGGGCTCTGCAAGCTATTTTATTGAAAAGGAGGGCATTACAAACCTGAAAATATATAAAGACACCGGTTTTATCTATGACCTTTCAATGGCCGTAGCCTTAAATGAACCCATCCTCCAATCTATACTCCAAAAGACCATAGACGCTATAACGCCCGAAGAACGCTCAGCCATCATGAAACGCTGGATAGGGGTGAGAAAAGATTTTGAAATCACCAGAGAGATGGTGATCTGGGGCGCCGGTGCCTTGATACTAATCACACTGCTGCTGGTCATGGCATGGAATATCTCCCTTAGACGACTGGTCCACTGCAAGACATGGGAACTGCAAAAGGAGTTGAGTGAGCGGCTTAAAGCCGAAAAGGAGAAAGAAGAACTGCAAGCTCAGGTTATGAGAGCAAAGAAAATGGAGGCAATGGGGCTGCTTGCAGGAGGAGTTGCCCATGACCTTAACAACATACCAAGCCGCATTCTCGGGTACCTTGAGCTCACACTACTACA
>JALWJV010000303.1 GCA_026996955.1 Deltaproteobacteria bacterium | reverse complement strand
ACAGGGCATGGAAAACAGATGGCTTCATGCCGTTTGCAGTAAGCCCGGCAGTAAGCATGGTTCCTATCTTTCCCTGGGGAAACACCAGCCTGCAAAGATGACGGTATCTTGCAGGAAGAAGGCTTCTCGCCTGCCTGTAGGCTAAAAGCGGAATTATTGCTGTATCTGTCCCGGCAGAATCGGCAAGGGCCAGGAGCTCTGAGATAAGTGAGGCCTCATAAACCTCGGTTCCCCCGGCTGTTGTGCCAAGCCTCTCGCCAAACAGTACGACTCTGTCCATATTATTTTTTCAAAAAATTTAGGCCCAGGTGCAGAAACATCCGTGAAAAAAGCCCTGCTGCTGCCACCCAGAGCAGGGGATTAAACCCATGCCAACCATGGAATTTATAAAAATACCTTAATGCACCCATGTGAAAATCCCGTATGGCAACAGGACTCCGCCTCCTTGATGTCCTGTTGTGCTCAAGGTGAAGCACCTCTACCTGAGGAAGACACCATACCTCCCAGTTATGCAGAGAAAGACGTTTAAAAAAATCTGCATCCACCCAGTAAACAAAGTATTCCGGGTCGATTGATCCGGCCTCCTCCAATGCCCTGCGCCTGACAAGTACTGCGGCAAAGGCTACCCAGTCACACCGGAATGGTAATTTAGAGTCCTTGAAATCTGCCTGAAGGAATCTCCTGGTAACCGGATTACCAGGCCATAGCCTACTTAGAAGGGTCTGGCGCCCAAAGATGCCGTTAATGGCTGAGGGGAAACGACGGGCAGTCATCTGGATATTTCCATCCAGGTCTTTCATCCTGGGTGCAACTGCCCCGAGAGAGGGCATGGATCGCCCAAAGGTCAAAAGGGTGGATATAGCATCTGCAGGAAGCACTGTGTCACTGTCAAGGAACATGAGCCAGTCACCTCGAGCACCATCAGCAAGTTTTCTTAAAGCAGGTGCAAGGCCCTTGTTGGTCACCCATTTTTCAAGTTTGAATTCCGGTGCCTTTTGCTGAATATATTCGGGAGTGCCGTCACTTGATCCATTATCAATAACCAGTACCTCCATCCGGTCAGTTACCTGGGGTAAAAGGCTTTCAATACATCTCTTTACATCATCAAGACGATTGAAAGTTACCAGGAGTATGGAGAGTTCAGGCTTCATGTTTAAAATTGATTATCAATAAAGTTGTTGTTCATGAATGCACGGAAGCTGACTTCCTGGTTTCAGAAATTCTGGATGTATTGACTATGAGCGCAGCTGCAAGGCCTATCAAAAGCCATGCCTGGGGCATTCCCTTGTCAAAAAGATCAAGGGCAAGGCCGGATACAAGAAAAACTATTATGCTTATGTCAAGGGCAGTGGCTATTGCTGCTTCCTGGGCCTTTTTCCTTCTTTTGAGGACCTGTGAGGCACTCACCAGGTGTCTGTGCAGTTTCCAGAAAAAAAGTAACAAAAGGATAAGACCAGGAAGGCCTGTAAGTGCTGCTATCTGAAGGTATGCATTATGAGGCGTGACCGCATGTTTCTTGTCAGGGTAGGTTGTATAGTATTTGAATATTCCATACCTGTTCCCAAAACCTTCCCCATTAAGAGGATGCGCCAGAAACTGCTCCAATGCCCCTTTCTGTGCCTCAAGCCTGGTGGAAAGGCTGCGGCTTTTGAGGGTGTAACTTTCAAGGGAAAGCACCCGATCAAAGTACTTTTCCGGGGCAAGGACTCCTGCCACAACGACAGCCACCAACAGGGCAACAACTATTGATGGAGTCACACGTAATAGCTTTTTGCCAAATATCATAACAAGAGCCAGGAGAATAAGTATGAAACCGGTTCTCGCAAAGGTAAGTATGGCAGCAGCGATAAGTATGCCAAGGGCGGTCAGCAGCACCAGGCGTACAGGTGACCTGGTATTGGATGTAGAAAAGAACAGGCCAACAACAGGTAGAAGCAGGGCAATATCAAGGGAGAGAATGATTGAATGGATACTTAGCCCGCTTGAACGCTCAACAACACCCACCATGTGCTTTTCCACAATATCCTTTTCTACTCCAAACCGTCTAGCCTGTTTCTCTTCCCAACCGTGTCTGAATTCAAAGGTCTCCCTGCCATTATACCGTTCAATTATCGAATAACCGGCTGCAAGGGTGGATACCAACAGAAAGATGGCAAGGCAGCGCCTGATTATTACATGGTTTCTGGCAAGCTGAATAATAAGGAAGAAAAAGATAACAGTTGTGGCAAACCGGAAGACAGCTTCAAATCCCGACCTGAGCTCAGAGGCGTCAAGCAGGGTAATACAGGTCCAAAGCCAGAGTATTGTAAGGAGATGCATCCAGGACATCTGTCTGAACCTGTATCTTTTAAGACCAAGGTTAATGAGCCATCCAATGAGTGTCACCACAGTCAGGATCTTTGGAATTGTAAGGGGCAGGTTGGCAGTAAGGTCTCCTATCCTGCCAGCGGCCTCCAGGGGGATTGTAGCTGCAATAAGGTACAGGCCCGCCACCGGATTTCTTATTACAATAACCAGAAGGGCAATCCCTCCCATTACCGCAAGGGCAATGAGCGGTTTCATGAACAGGGGAAGCAGGCCCGCCAGGGCACCTGTTAATGCCAGGGCCCATAGCTCTTTACGTGGCAGGCCGAGCCGGTTTTTCAAAACGGTTGTATTCAGCTTTCCGTGCTCCTTTGAATCAACGAGGAATACGTGGCCTCAAGCTTGCTTACAGCCCTGCTTATGCTGTAATTGTTCATAATAAGTTCCTTTGCCTGTATGCCGTACTTCCTGCGAAGTTCAGGGTTATCCGCTGCATCTCCAATGGCTTTTGCCAGTGCCTCTTCATCTCTTACCGGCACAAGCCAGCCGGTTCTGCCGGGGATCACCACTTCCGGGGTGCCATCCACATCAGAGCCGATCACAGGAAGCCCGGTAATCATGCCCTCATAAATTGCCAGGGCAATTCCCTCGGCAAGGCTGGCATGAACCATTACATCCATTGACTTCAGAATGGCAGGTACATCCTCCACAAATCCAGGCATTACAACGTGGTCACTTACACCAAGCTGCCTGGCAAGATGGCGAATATCGTCTTCAAGCGGACCGGTACCCAGAAGAAGGAGTTTAAGACCATGCCTGTACTTCCTGGCAGCAGCGAATGCCTTTATCAGGGTATCATGTGCCTTCTCAAGGTAAAACCTGGCGGCGTAAACAAAACAGGTCTGGTCCATTGTAAACCCGAAGCGTTCCCTCACCGCCTTCACATCAACATCCTGCGGGTCAAGATCAGGGCTGATGCCAGAAATAAGGACATCTGTACGATCACGCCTTACCCCCATCTCCACGGTCTGCTCCCTGGTGGCATTACATACAGCGGTCACCAAATCAAATTTTCTAATGACATAGGAGTCAATTTTCTCCTTTACCCATGTAAGCCAGGGACGCCTGAACCAGACATATATGGTTGTCATGACCGGCAGACCTGTCTTTCTGGCAACCAAAAGCCCAATGAAATCACTGCGCCAGTCATGGCAGTGGATGAGTTTCACATCTCTGTCCCTGACTATTTCAACCAGACGCCGTACAGCCGCCCTGACATTTCTTCCCGGGGCCCATGGAATATCCAGAATTTCATGTCCATGTTTCCTTAATGGCCCTGCAAAGGCCTCCTGACTGTCTGCTTTGTTAAGGAAAAGGGCAACCGGGCATGAAAACTTCTCTTTGTTGATGTTATCAAGCCAGCCAAGCATGGTGGTTTCAACCCCGCCATACGCAACGCTGTTTCTGATCTGAAGCACTGTTACAGGCTTGGAGCATCTGTTTTTTTCTGTTTTTCCTTGTCTGTTCGTCATTATCATAGATTAGGCAGGTGCCGTGGTAGTTTCAGTGGGTTCTGGTAAGATCCTGTAAATAAAAAAGGCAAGGACTGCTGCCATGAGCGTCTTTAGCAGCATTGTTCCAAATGCAATGCCCTTTACTCCTCCAAGGATATGGGCAGGCCAATAGACAGCCACTGCAACGGGTATGAATACCATATTTATTATGGCCAGCATACGAAATCCGTTCCTTGCATAAATAATTCCCAGTAATGGGAAGATCAGAAGCGTTATCAAATAGCCAGGCAGCATAATAAACAGCAGAGGAACCGATCTTTCATAAACAGGGTTGAAAAGCAGTGGGATGAGGTATGATGCGGCAACAATAAAGACAACGCAGATAACACTTATTGCTATGCTTATCTTAAGACACCGCCTTATCCAGTTTTTAAGTGCTTCCCTGCTCCTTTGATGACACACCTTGGGTATCATCGCAGTCATTATGGAGATGGTGCATAGATCAATAACTGCCAACATCTGCCATGATGCGTTATAGACCGCCACTCCTTCCGCCTTGTCCAGTACTGTGAGCGCCAGGATATCAATGCGGCTGAATGCAACAAAAGCCAGAGAAGCCAGGGTATTCCATGAGGCTATCCGCCATATTTGTTGCAAGATCACTTTTATTCTTCTGATTTTTAAAGGCAGTGTAAGCAGCCTTGAAAATTCCCTGCCTCCGGCCAGGACTGCGGCCATAAATAATGATATGGCATAAATCCATATCATCCACTGCCATTGCAACATACCGGCGTAAAGGACAAGCCCGAACAGAAAAAGCCTTATTACATTGCAGAGAGGCTTTTCAAAAGCAAGTCTTGTAAAATCCAGTTGCGCCTGACGGCGTGTCAGAAGCAGTGTCCACACACCATAGCCGGCAACACCGGCCATAATTGCCCATGTACCTTCAACAATCTCTGGATGGCCAGAAAGGCGCAGCAGGGCAGGGGCAAACAGCAGATAGCCAGAGCAGAAAAGGAAAAAAATACCCGCCTTGGCTATAAGTCCGGAAAGGAATATGTAATTTGAATAGAGTCTGGAACCGGTTACCTTTTCAGTCCCGAGCCTTATCAGGGAATCATTGATACCCCGCCCTACAAACTCCTGGTTTATGAGAAGAAGCGCCATTACTGAACTGAACTTACCGTATTCAGACGGGACCATAAACCTTATCATCATAAAATTAAGAAGGAGACCTGCTCCTGTATTTAAAAAGGTAGAGAAGAGAGTCAGTATCACATGACGGCTGTCTCCTGAAGATTCATCTTTCATAGTATCTACTCACAGGGTACCGCATCTGCTGCATTGTCGGGGGCTCGAAGTACAGGGAGTACGCATTCGCCCCCGCCGCCTTGCACCTGCATCACCCTGTGAGCAGATACATTGCACAAAAAACATTTTCCGTTATGAGAATTCATCCTGGAAAGGGTGAGTAGTTACCTTTCATAAAACAGTAACTATATGACAGCACGGACCTGTTTCAGGCCTGCGAAAACAACTCGTCACTAAATAATGTCATAAAGCGCCTGGGGTATTATGAATCTTCGCCTGTTCAGGACGCAGCCGAGGATTGTGGTTTTGGCATGAAGAGAAAGCTCATTTCTGGCCCTCATTACTGTTTCACGTCTGGTCCTGTGTGCTGCTACTATCATTATCAGCCCATCAATAACTTGGGACTGTTCAAAGGCTGTTACAGAACTGAGCACCGGAGGAAGATCAAGGAAAATTGCATCCATTTCAGTGGCGCAATCAGACACCACTGATTTAAGCCCCTCTGTAGTAACCGGAAGTGAACTCTCACCTGCAGGGATAACAAACAGACCATCGCAGGCTGTCTTGCAGATGACATCATTAACCTTTGCCCTGCCGGCTGATACATCACGTATCCCTCTGCTGGCTTCAAGCTTTAAATTCTTAGTAAAACCCTTGTTATGGCACATATCCACAACCAGGATCTTTTTCCCATGAACATTGGAGGCAGCCCTTGAGGCTCGTTCCAGCACAAAAGTGGTTCCCTCCCCGCTGTTTGATGCAATAAATCCAATGACCGGGGGAGAGGCAAGGGACTTTGAAAGCAGAAATATCTTTTCTGCAATCAGGGCCATGTCCATATCAGAGATTTTATTTTTTTGGGGATTCATAATATATTTCAAATAGTTTACTGAAAGACAGACGCCACCAGCAAAATGTTCTCATTGGTTTAATTACCGAAGGCATCCAAGCCAGTCATATTTTTGAGATGAGACTTCCTCGTCCTGTATCGCTCCTATTACAGGAATCTTAAGGTCTTTTTCAAGTTGGTCAGGATTCCAGTAGGTAGTATCGTTGAAGTCCTTTATAAATGCCCATGTCAGGCCAGCCATCAGGCCAGCAACAAGAGAAACCAATATGTAAAGCCACTTGACAGGCTTGGAAGCCTTAAGCGGAAAGGATGCATGCTGAACAATAACAAGATTTGCGAGCCTTACATTCTGTTTAGCCTTGTTAAGACGTGCCTGCTCTGCATTCTGTACGTACATCTTGTAGGCCTTTTCAAGGGCCTCCTGTTCAGTTTTCAAGATCGTGGATTGAAGCGCCTTTTTATTGAGTTCCAAAAGTTTCTTTTTGTAATCGGCTACAGTAAGTCTCCTGCGTTCAATTTCTGCCTCAGTGGCGGCAAGCTGAGATTTTTTGGAAAGCATTGTCTCCTTAAGCTTCTGATAAACGGTATTCATGCCCCTGATTCGAGAGCGATCAATAGAACGTTCCATCTCTCCAAGCAGCTTTTCCGTCTCCTTAACCTGGGTGGTAAGGTCCTGTACCACTCTGCTGTCATCAGAAAATTTTGTTCTTTTTTCCGCCAATTGCAATTTATACGCAGCAAGCTCCTTTTCTATTCCAAGCCACACAGGATTTACAGCCCTGTCGGATGAGACAGTAACCTGGGCCTTGATATGATCAAGTTCCTTCTGAAGCTGCCTTATCCCGGCCTTTAAAGCATCGCGCCTTGCAAGTGCCTCCTGCAGTTTTGACTCAGCCTTTATCTGATCCTCAACAATAAGCTGCTTTTTAAGGTTGGCAGCTATATGATCTGACGGATCTCTGGAATCCCTGAGCTGGTCATCAAGCTCAAGGATCCTTGATTTTATCTTCTGTGTCTGTTCAGTGAAAAACTGAAGAGTGGCCGACGCCTGGGTACGCTCCCTGTTGTGCAGAACTATGGCATGTTCGCAGATTGCCTCGGCAAGCTGCCTGGCAAGGGTCCTGTCACCACAGGAGAATGATACCGATATTACGTCGCTGTCTGTAATCTGTTTAACCTTTAATGCCTTTTTGGCTGCATCAAGCAGTTCAGCATGTTTCAACGCCTGGATTTCTTCAGCGGTAGGCCTTCTGGACAGATGCAGGATGTATTTTGCATTATGCCATATAGTTCTCAAAAAATTCCTGATCCCTTTGTATGCAAGCCTTACGTAGTAGCGATAATCAGGAATGTATTCCAGCCTCTTCATTGTGAGCCCGGTATCCCTGATCACCTGATCCAAGAGATCCCTGCTCTCAATCATGGCTATGACAGTATTAATATCATCTTTTTGATTAAGCTGACGCAGGTTTGAAGTAATCTTGGGGCCGGCATCTGAAACCAGTTCGTCATTGCCAAGGGAAGCCCTTTTTACAAGGATACGGGTTTCGGACCTGTAATGAGGGGGCATCAGAAAGGCCAGAAGAATACCAACAACCAGGGCGGTTACCGTTATAATAATCACCTGGCAGCGCCACTTGAAAACAGGACGCAGGATATCCCGCATGGTAAGGAATTTTTCTTGCTCGTTCATGGAGTTAGTCATTCGTCCTTCAAATACTTTAAATGTTTATAAACTGTTCCGTTTTAGAAGAGGTCGTTAATTTTACTGATTGTTCTTGATATATTGGATGACTGAATCCAGTTCAGACTTCAAATCGTGTTCGGGCTTATAATTGATAAGGTTACGCGCCCTGCTTATGTCCGGGAAGGATATTTTAAGCTCTCCAGGACGTTCTGCCTCATATCTTGGCTTAATATCCGGATTGATACGCTGACTCAACATTTCAAATATCCTGTTTACAGAAACGGCATTTCCAGTTCCAATGTTGAGGATAAGTTCCCTGTGGTCTGAATCCATGGCTAGAATATTTGAACGCGCTACATCCTTTACATGTACATAATCCCTTAGCTGCTCCCCAGAACCAAAGATAACCGGCTGTTTGCCTTCAAGCATAAGACGGGTAAATATTGTTATCACACCAACATAAGGGGTAAATGTCTGCCTGGGGCCATAGGTATTGAAGTAACGCAGGATAGCGCATCTCATGTTAAATTCCCTGCAGAGAAGGAGGCAATATTTCTCAGCAGCTAATTTGGCAATACCATAAGGGGATGCCGGTTCAGTGGTAAAATTCTCATCAATGGGTTGGGGTTTTGGAGAATCAGCATATACTCCCATGGAAGAGGCAAAGACAAACTGCTTCACATCTGCCGTCCTGCACGCTCGAAGCAGATTAACTGTTCCCATGAGATTAATATCTGCATCCTGGTAACAGTTCTCAATAGATGCCCTTATGCTGACCTTGGCTGCCTCATGGAAAATTACATCAACTCCATCATTGACAATCTTGTCAACAAGCTCTCTATCCCGAACATCACCCCTTATAAAACTGGCCTCATTTGGAATATTTTCTTTTTTTCCCACTGAAAGATCATCCAGCACAACCACTTCCATCCCCTTGTCAAGAAGCAGTTCAACAATGTGGGATCCTATAAAACCAGCGCCGCCTGTAACAAGAGCCTTTTTATATTTCATCATGCCTATATTTTCACGTCGTGACAATAAATATAATGTGAGGGTGTTATAATGGAATTTTTGATCTGACCATTTATTTCCATTTCTGTGCCAGGAAATATAACTGAATTTTTTACAGTCCCCGTTCCTGTAAGGACCACTCCCTGCCCAATTACTGTTGATTCAAGTTTCAGGCTGTCATCAACTCTGTCCTCCTGCCTGACATTCACTGCATATTCGTTTTCTTTAAGAAGCTTCAGATTGAGTTGAAGCAGATCCGAAGGGAAGGTCAGGTTAAGATCATCATCAATTACCGGAAGCTGCTTTACATTAAATCCGTCATCAATAAGTATCTGTATTGCATCGGTAATCTCATACTCGTCCCTCATTGCTGTACGTGGAGTCCGCCTTATAGCGTCGAATATTTCAAGCCCGAACATATACAGGCCACAACCCTTTATTTTGTTAACAGTATGCCTGGGTTTTTCTATTACCCGCCGTACCAGTCCGGTCTCCGGCTCCTCCACTATGGCAAAATTTCTCATAATAGCCTGGGGATCGTGTTCAATTTTTGTTGCTAAAACCGCTCCATAACTACCTTCCTGAAACTCATTTATCAAATCATCAAGCCGGCGTGACACAAAGAAGATATCACCTAGAAACAGAAGAAAGGGACTGTTTATATGGGGCTCTAGCTTTCCAACGGCATGAGCAATGCCAAGGGTCTCCTCCTGATCAACGTATCTGAGCCTGACACCGTACCTGCTGCCATCCCCCATCTGTTGAACAATTTTAAAGCCATGATATCCAATCACTATGGTGATATCCAATATCCCCACCTGCTTCATCATATCAATCTGATATTCCATCAGGGGTCGGTTACAGATAGGTAGTATGCACTTTGGCCACGTTTCCCCCAGTGGAAACATCCGTGATCCCCTTCCGCCTGCTAGGATAACCCCTTCAACTTGACTCTTTTTAGATTTCATGCGCTGTAATTATGTGGCTGTTCCATGTATTAAAAGCAAAACAAAAGGTTGAAATAGGGATATATCTATGACAGGTGTAGTTTTTTCCTGCGTATTTCCCTGCGTCTGTCCCTTGGAAGATGGATGAGGGCCGTAGTGCCCTGGCCATATTCCGATTCAATAACAAGCCTGCCTGCTGCCTCCTGTATGATTCGCCTGGCAAGGGTAAGCCCCATGCCTGCATGCCCTGTGTTGGTGGTAAAAAACGGATTGAATATCTTTAAGAAGATGGGAGGCCTGATCCCTGAACCATTATCGGTAATTTTAATTATGCATGACATCAACTGCTCATCACTGTTGCAGAAACTGACCTTTACATTTACTGCATGGGAACAGTAGGCAGCCTCCTCAGCGCTGTTTTTAAGTATTTCCAGAACAGCCCTACGCACAGCTGCGATATCCACAAAGGCCGGCTCCGATGATAACTCCCTTGATGTATCAACTTCTATGCCTATCCCGTATTTTTCTCTAATCTCCTGAAATACCGGTTCCAGGGCGTCAGGCAGTGACTCCAGTGAAACGTGCTGCGGCATCTGGGGAGGAAAACGTATAAACTCTGTAAGTACGTCAAGGAGATTCTCCAGCCGTGATGCCTCTTCCTGAATGGCATGAAGGTATTCCGGCCGTTCCTGTGGTGTTTTGGCAAGGCGTCTTGAAAACCCGCCTATTGCAAGGACAGGATTTCTGATCTGGTGACTTATATCGTCAAGCATCCCCCCAAGAAAGGCCATGCGTTCAGAGTCCCTCAGGAGTTTTTCTATGCCCTTGAGCCTGCTTATATCATGCAGGGTTATCACTATGGCATGTCCATCTTCCCAGGGCCATGCCGATGTGGACATGAGGGCAATAAAAGTGGAACCATCCCAGCGCCTGAGCATGACCTCACCTTCAAACTCCCCCTTACTGCGCGTAATGACCAATATATTGTGGAGCAGGATCTCTATGTCGTCAGGCATAAAGATCTTTTTAAGGATATACGAACCTCTGCGAAGCATATCCTTTCCAAATAGGTCCATTGCCCTGGAATTAAACAGTACCAGCCGATCCTGATGGTCAACCACAAGGATTGAACTGTTAATCGCATTAAGGATAAACGATATAAGAGCCGGATCAATGATACCGGGATGGTTCCCCTGTAACTCTTTTAACATGCCCATAAACTATTAAAAGAGACTATCTACCTAAGGTAATAATAACTGCCTCACGCTGCCAGAAAAGCATAAACCTCTTCTGTTCAACCAGTTGAAACACCACCTGCCAGCCCTCCTGAGCCTCCTGATTAAGTATTTTTTCCATCTTTTTTAGCGGAAGTCCTGAAGCGCCAAGAAAAATTGTGCCCAGACCACCCTCAACAACATGAATGATCTTATATTCAGTAAATGCCATGATGCCCCTGTTCGTAAATAAATTTAATTCAGCATAGGCAGTATGACTGCCACCTGTCAATGAACAATACACTTTTTACAGGGTGGGCAGTAACAGACCTAAGGAATATCAAATACAAGTACCGAATGGTTAAGCCTTAAATAAACCGTGTCCAGCCTCCAGGATGGGTCTGGCGGAAACGTCTGAACCAGAGGCACAGGTAGTAGAGGATGGCAAGTAATATGGGAGTAATTATGTACACCTCTCTTATTGAGGCACATCCCCTTAACCCAAGCCACGTGGCTGTTCCCTCCAGAAAGATGCGGTGCACCAGATAAAAAAACATTGCTGTCTGCCCGAACACCAGAAGCACACTGTTTGGATTGGGTTTTATGCGCTTTTCAAGGGTGATAAGGCCTGCCAGACAGACACACATGATTCCAATTTCAAGAGCCATGTAGGTAAGGGATGGGGGATACTTGCTTACCAGAAACCACTGAACAAGGCTGTTATCATGCCGATAAAGCCACATGTTTCCATAACCATTCAGATATCTGAACACAGCAAACACCGACAGAGAGACCAACCCGGCGGTTAATGCAAGATTCCTGGGTGACATTATGACCTTGTTCCCCATGGTAAAATTCATGAGGTACCTGCCAAATGCCCACCCCAGAACCATCTGGGAAAGCCAAGGTATTACGGGATAGTTTATGGTTACGTGCGGAGTCTTGTAGAAAGCTACCAAAAGGGCTGCTGCCACTGTCTGTTTCCCTGAAAAAGGGTCCCAGACAAGGCCAGTAACCCACTCTCCGCCAAACCACCATGCAAGCGCTGCAAGGATGAGCCAGCCGGTTGAAAGCCTCCTGATAAAGGCCGTAAGGATCATTGATACACCTATGGCATAAAGCACCTGAAAGGTCAGCCTGGCTGAAAACAGGGATATCAGCGTGGGATCCAGGGCGGCTATAAAGAGTCCGCGAATTATAATACCCTTGTCAATCT
>JALWJV010000302.1 GCA_026996955.1 Deltaproteobacteria bacterium | reverse complement strand
GCAGATTTCCTGATACGGCTGTTTGAGTCTGAAAAAAACATCTACAGGCAGATTTTTGAAAGAATATCAGTAGCGCTTTCCTGTATTCTTGCAATCATCTGTATTGTGGCATCAGTTCTGTCTGTGGCATTAATTTCAGATACAGTTCAGCAGGCTGTCTCCCCCCTGCTACCTCCGAGGCTGGGGGGGCACCTGGAATGGTTTGGAAACCATTATCTTTCTGTGATATCTGCAACACTCCTTGCCTTTTTTGCTGTCTCAATCTATTGGTTGGTCTTTAGACGCAGCAAATATTCTTCATCAGATGCATGGTCCAAATTCATGCGCCTTGCCTGCACGATAACCGCAACCTGGATGATTGCAGCAGGAGCAGTGCTGCCGTTCATCTATTACTGCAAGGATATGAGGGCATGGTGTGAAAACATAGACCATATTATGGGCAGCTCTCCTGTTTACACCTATCACTTCTGGGATGAAGAGTGCGCATTTTATCTTGACAGGCCCCAAATTGCCCAGGTACCGCTAAATACCCTGAAAGAACTTTTGACCCGGAATGACAGGCGGGTATTCATCCTGGTAAGGGAGAAAAACTTGAGGCAAATAGACCAGGCGGGCATAAAGATACCCTGGATGCTTAAGCCAGAGGAGAAAGCATGGAGGAGGCTGTATCTGCTTTCTAACGAACAGGAATAATCGCCTGATACATGACAATGGGTGTGGTCAGGCAGCCCTGAAAATGGAGTTTTAAGAATCATGTCTTTTAACAATCGCAAAGCCGACTTGTCCCGTATGTGGGCGAGGCAACTCAAACAGGAGTTTGAGACCATTACCTGGAATTACAGGATCGGACTCCTGGCTCCCGGTTTTGACATATCCAGTTCAAAAACCAGGTACGGTTCATGGAATCCCAGTGATTGCACCATTGAGATAAGTGAACACCTTATCAGAAACTTTTCCTGGGACGTTGTGCTTAACGTGCTGAAACATGAAATGGCTCACCAGATCTGTTCACAGATCTTCAAGGTCCCGAATGATGGTCACGGGGAGATATTTCAGCGTGCCTGTAACATGATTGGCCTTGATCCTGCATTCAGAAGTGCTTCAGGAGACTTGCCAGAGGGCATAAAATATGTCGACAACCCAGACCCGGAAACCAGAGAGGCCAGACGCTTTACTGAAAAAATCAGAAAACTCCTTGCACTTGCACAGTCGTCCAATGAGCATGAGGCCAACCTTGCCATGACAAAGGCAGCAGAACTCATGGACAAGTACAACCTGCGCATAGCAAGGGAGGATATCCGAAAAGGTTATGGGAATATAATCATAAATCACAAGAAGAAACGCATCGAACGCCACCAGAGGAAGATTGCCCAGATACTTCGGGATTTCTTCTATGTGGATATTATATATTCCTACATGTATGACCCTGAACTTGATACAGAACACAAGGTTATAGACATCATGGGTAAAAGGGAAAATGTAGAGATTGCCGAGTTTGTTTACCATTTTCTTGAACGAAAAATCAGGGAGCTGTGGAAGGCCAACAGGAAGAAGTTCAGGGGCAATGGAATGCGTGCAAGGAACAGCTATTATTACGGACTGCTTGAGGGCTTTTACAAAAAAATGGAAGAGCAGAACAGAAAGACACGCATGGCTGCAAATATACAGGGAAGGGGCACAACAAGCGCTCTGGTGGTAGCATCTGACCCGGAACTTAACCGTTTTGTTTCAAGGCGCTATCCAAGGCTTTCAAAATACTCTGCATCAAAAGTGAGGATATACATGGACAGTTACCAGCAGGGAATTTCAGACGGTAAAAAAATTACTATACACAGCCCTCTGCACTCACATGACGGGGCAAAAGGTATTGCCATTGAAAAGTAAATGAAATGCACAATTCATGTGAAAAATATTACGGTAAGCCCTAAAAGGTATCTCTTAATTACTGCGATATGTGTTGCTGCAATCTCCCTCTTCGTGTGTTTTAAGCACAATCTCAAACACGAAACGCAACCCCCTTCAGATAATTCTCAGACGCATGCTGCACACAACCCTTTTAATCCTGCCCGGGACGATTCCACCAAGACTTCATCCTCAAGCAACAAGGGTGAAAACGAATCGGAACGCTCCCTTCATATTCCTTTAAGGCATCATGATTCTTCCAGTGATTCAAAGGACATTATACAAGGGGAATGGCAGTTAAGATTTTCATCCTCCAGTGAACTGGACAAGTTTATTAGGGAAATTGAGGGCATGGATGGCGTGTCTGTTTTAGACACCAATTATACCCTGGGTATGTTACGGATCGCTTGCAGGGATGGGGCAATGCTTGAAAGAATCATGGCCACAACCAGGGCAAGGCCTGTCGAAGCCGGTGCTAATCACTGGTTCAAGGCACCGTTTGTCTCCCCTGCCCCATCAGGCAATGCCATAACCCCATACCTCATGCCGGTTAATACCGGTACACTATCTGCGCTTGGCTTAAACACCCCTGACGCACTCTGGGGAAAAGACGTCACGGTTGCCCTTGTTGATTCCGGCATCTCCGGAACTGTACTTATAGATCCTTCCCGCATCATATCCATAGACCTTGTTGGATCACCGCAAGGGCAAAATGAACTATCTCCGCACGGGAGCATCATGGCATCAGTTATAGCAGGGGAGAGCGAAATAACCCCGGGAATCGCTCCTGATGTCTCATTTGTTGATATACGGGTGCTTGATGCCGAGGCAAAGGGCGATGGATTTACCATTGCCCGGGGAATTATTGCAGCAGTGGAGTCAGGGGCAGATATTATAAACTTAAGCCTTGGAGGCATGGGTGATGACATGGCTGTTAGCCGTGCTGTGCAGTATGCCCTTGACAGCGGGGTGACTGTTGTGGCAGCAGCAGGAAACAGCGGCAGCAACCAGACTGCATATCCAGCGCGCTATCCAGGGGTGATTGCAGTTGCCGCCACAGATGCCGCAGGTCAACATGCATCTTTTTCAAATACCGGCGAGGAAATTGATCTATCTGCGCCTGGCTATGGAGTAATAACAGAGCTTTCAAATGGGTTGTATGTAAGGGCAAATGGAACATCAGTTGCCGCAGCCCTGGTAACCGGGGCAATAGCAGGAATAATGTCAGAGGAGTCTGTATCTTCAACCGAAGCGGTCGGACTTGTAATGTACTACTCAAACGACTCGGGCCAACCAGGGCAGGACCCTGAATTTGGCATCGGCCTGGTAAACCTGCAGAGGATAAGGGACAGGAACCAGGAATATACAGACCTTGCCATTGGAGGGTATTTCTGGGAAGATACAGAAGAAGATGCCGAAGGTCATAACAAACAACTGGCAGTTACGGTTCAGAACCAGGGGACCCTCACCGCCTGGTACTTAACTGTAATGGTGGACATAAACGGCTCTGCCAGCAGCTATTTCATTGATTCTCTTGCCCCGGGGAAGAGCACCAGCGTTTCAACCTGGTTTACAATGCAGGAACTTGAGGAGACAGGCGCTGCCAGGATTGAAATAGAGGTCTGGTCATCAGACCATGACGGCAATCCTGAAAACAATACCGCTACATACTTCCTGTCCATAAAATAACCTCATCCGTAAACATCTTGTCCCTTCCCCACTGGAATCCACAATTCTTCTGTGCTACTGTTAACCAAATCATACCAGTTCATGGAAATAAATCCGCTGTAAAAAAACCAATACATTTAATTATTAGCCTTATAATGTACCTACGGGAGTAATATAACAGATGAAAATTCTTGTGCTTGGCGTAAACGGTTTTATCGGCAGTCATCTGGTTCGCAGGGTTGCCAATGAAACGGACTGGGAAATCTATGGAATGGACCTGTCTTCAGATAGACTTGGCGACCGGGTAAACCACCCTAACATCCACTTTATTGAGGGTGACATATCAATTAACAAGGAATGGATAGAGTATCATGTAAAAAAGTGCGATGTCTGCCTTCCCCTTGTTGCCATCGCAACGCCTGCCAGCTACGTCAAGGACCCTCTAAGGGTGTTTGAGCTTGATTTCGAGCAGAACCTCCGCATAGTCAGACAGTGCGCCAAATACGGCACCAGGGTTATATTTCCTTCCACAAGCGAGGTCTATGGCATGTGCCAGGACCCTGCCTTTAATGAAGATACCAGCCAGCTTATCTACGGGCCAATTCACAAGCAGCGCTGGATATATGCCTGCGCAAAACAGATGATGGACCGGGTGATCTGGGCAATGGGAATTCACCGTGACCTCCAATTTACGCTTATACGCCCCTTTAACTGGATTGGCTCGGGCCTTGACAGCCTGGCCACTCCAAAAGAGGGAAGCTCTCGCGTTGTAACCCAGTTCCTGGGGCATATTTTAAGGGGAGAGCCCATAACCCTGGTGGACGGCGGCAAACAACGCCGCTGTTTCACCTATGTTGATGACGGGCTTGACTGCCTGTTTGCCATTCTAAAGAATGAAGGAAGGCGCTGTGACGGCCGCATCTTCAACATTGGAAACCCTGACAATGACTACTCAATCAGGGACCTTGCAGAGATGATGGTGGAGGTATGCAAGGAGTTTCCTGAAATTGCTGAAAAGGCAGATCAGGCCACACTGACTGAAATTGACTCTGCCACCTATTACGGCCCTGATTATGAAGATGTGGGTTATAGGGTGCCTGACATATCCCTTGCCAAAAAGGTTCTCGGCTGGGAGCCCAAAATCGGACTTAAGGACGCACTGAGGCGAACCATTGCATCATACGTTGAATCAGGGAGCATAACCGAGCTTGGCCATCCGGACGACCTCTAAGACACAGAATTTTGAGCATATCAACATAACAAAATGGCAATTCTGAAAGGCGGCAAGGGAGCCTTCGCAACAAGCCGCTGTTATCACCTGCTTGCACATGGCAGCAGAAAAACGCCGTTTTTTTTTCTGCTGCCATTAATGCTTTATGCAATACCTTCCCTGCTGAGGGATATCTACGGCATGGAGGCAAGAAATGCCCTTTTTGCAAGAGAGATATTTCAGCAAGGTATATCCATTATCCCCTGCATGATGGGAAGGCCTTATCCGGACTACCCCCCACTCTATTTCATCCTGGAATACATTTTCTCCATCCCTGCAGGAAAGGTCACAACATTTTCTGCAGTACTCCCCTCTGCCATTTCGGCAGCGTGCCTCGTATATCTAACATGGTCTTATGCCCGCAAGGTATCACCAGATCTTGCCCTGATCTCAAGCCTTGTCCTTGCCACTGCACCGGGGTTTTGGCTCAGAGCTGGACACGCAACAGTGGATATGATGCTGGCACTTACCACATTTGGTGCCTTCCTCGTCTTGATGAAATTGGCAGAGAATCACCACAGCCTGACAAAAACCATGTCGCTGGCGTTCAGTGCTTTGATATTGATTGGACTCTCAATGCTGATCAAAGGGCCTGTGGGAGTTGTAATCCCCCTGGGGGCAACAGGTCTTTTTTTCCTAATGGAGCGCTCCTGGAAAAAACTTTTTATCTTGTGCGCCTTTTCACTTGGTGCAGCAATACTTCTTGCAGGTTTATACTTCAGCGCCGTTTATCTGCAGGGGGGAAAGGAACTGGCCTTAAAGGTTTGGGGAAATCAGGTTGGGGACAGGGTTGGTACACAGCCAAACAAACCGGCATATTATTATATAATCCAGATTGTCACTTCATTCTCCCCTTGGCTGCTGCTTATAGCCATCCTTCCCATTATCATGAGACGAACAAGTAAGGAGGCATTACAGAACTGCCACGTCACAGGAGCCCAAAAAAATTTTAAGCAACCAAACACTAACTGTTCTAAACTTCTGCGCCAGTGCGCTGCCGGGACAGTCTTTATCTTTGCCCTTTTTACAGTGGCAAGCACAAAACACGGAAGATACATACTGCCAGCATACCCATTTATGGCAATTCTTATTGCAGCAGGCATACAGGCAACTGCATGCCATGTATGGAAAAAACACCTCAAATCCCAAAGCCAGAACAGCTTGAATTCCAGACATGCCAGCACCGGGCCAGTTGCCATATACCACCTTGCAGGTCTTGCATCAGTGATTACGGCACTTCTAACTGCAGTGCTACTTCTGTTAAACGCAGTTGCCGTGGAACCAGTAATGGCAAGCCGTGAATCCGGACGCAGGTTTATGGAAGAGGTGGAGAAGCAAAACATAAACAACTGTCCGGTACTGGTTTACCGAATAAACCCGGATGGAGATGGACTGAAACTTGCCTTTTACAGCAATACCAGGCTGCATTTTTTAAAGAACGTGGAAGGTTTAAAAGAGACTCCCGGGCCAGCCATCGTGATCCTCTACAAAAAGAGGATTAAGGAACTTGAAAAAATCAGGAAAAATGTTCAAACAAGGCAGATAGCCTCAGGCCTGGTACACAGAAAAGAGATAATAGCCCTTGAATTAAAATCTGACAAACGCTCAATCTAGGCTGATGTTGCAGCAAGCTTTTCAAGCCAGTTCCTTCCGTATCCGCCAAGCGAAACAGAGGCAATCCTTGCCCCCTCCCTGAGGCACTCAGGAACAGGTCTTTTTTCAAGCAGTGCGTGAAGAAATCCTGCCGCAAAGGCATCTCCAGCACCGGCATTGTCAACAACACTTTTTACAGGAACTGCTGGCATAAACCAGTCCTGCCCGCGGATAAATGCCGCTGCCCCCCTGGCCCCCTGCTTTACCACCATGAGAGGTGCGTTTTTACCATGATTGAGCCTCTGATAAACGGCATATCCCCCTGAACTGCTGTCAAGCATGCGGAGTTCATCCTGGGTCACAAAGAGAATATCTGTCCTTGAAAGCAACGGTGCCAGTTCATCCATTCCCCTTTTGGCATAAAGCTCACCGGGATCAAAGGAGAGCCACTGTCCGGTGGAGAGCAAAGTTACAAGGCGTTCTTGTATTTGAGGCCCCTCATCAATGGCAAGGGAGCTCATGTGCAGTATTTTTGTACCAGACAGGTCAAGGTCCGGGCTGATCTGGGGAACAGCGCTTCCCGGAACCACAAAAAGCGCCCGGTCCCTGGTCTTTGAATCAATAATCACGATGCACTGGCCGCTTATTCCGGAACGAGCCACACGGGAGCAGTCCACCCCTTGCATTGACTCAACAATGAACTCTCCTTCAGCGTCATCACCTGCAGAACCGATAAACGCGGTTTTATGCCCAAGGGCTGCAAGGACAGTTATGGTATTTGCTGCAGATCCTCCACCGCTTCTGGCAAGAAGCCGGCCGTGTTTCTCACAGAGCGTGTGCAGGGCAGAGGCATCATCTGGAGTGCCACTTATCTCCCCGCCAGGGTAAAGCTCAAAGCCCTCATTGCGTATCAGCTCAAGATCAGCTACTTCATACACATAATCAAGGTTAAGAGCCCCGAATCCTGTTACTTCAATATAATCGTCCATGATCTCTTCCCCGTTGTAGTCGGCATGCCCAATAGGAAACACATATGCCGGTTTTGTCATGCGAATTCAATATAGGTTCAACAAAACAGAGATTGACTCCCTCATCCTGTTTAAGCATAATATTCCCAGTTACTTTATCTTAACACAAAATTAACACAACATGAGCGTATCAGAAGCCTTAGCTCCAAGGAGGTGTTAAGTTGCCAGGTTATGCCACGCATCTATTTATTCAAAGACAGATAGCCGAAGCTGGCAAAAATCAGCCGGGTCGATTTGGTGACCTCTGCAAGATTATGCACGACCATCCTGACATAGCGGCTATGGGTTCTCAGGGCCCTGACATTACATTTTTTCTTGATCTAATGCCAGTTGCACAAATCTGGGTTGAGAGGGCTATACATGTCTATGAAATGTTTGAGGACTTCATAGAACCCTACAAGGAGGCCATAGAAAAGCTGGAGCGTGCTGTTGATAGAGCAGCCTCAAGATATGTTCCGGGCTATACCCCTTTAAGAGACACCATCCAGGAATTTGGTGCCACCTTTGATGAAATCCAGGATACCTTTTTAACAGCCCTTTCCGCATTTGCATCCGGCTATGTAGACGGATTCGCATACCTTAAACTACCCATGCAGAGGGGCCTCCGGGAGGAGGGATGGTTCTGGTTTGACATGCTTCATTACAGGAAAACGTCACAATTTGCACATAATCTCTATAAAGCAGCAGGAAACCACCCCAAAAAACTTGCCTATGCTGCCGGATACGTCACCCACCTTGCCACCGATACTACCGGGCATGCCTATGTAAATGCCTGCGCAGGCTCACCTTACCGGCGGCAATGGCAGAGACATCACTGCACAGACAACTATATTGATGTATGGACATTAGCCCACTATTTGAAGTTGGATATCAACAACAGCCATTGGGCAGAACACTATCCTCGCAATATGGACAAGGCGATTCGTGAGCAGTTTCTCCAGGCCCTCAAAATGACCTATAGTAACATCAGGCACCCGGACGGAAGGTTGCTTGAGGGACGAGAGTGGCCTGTGGATGGAGACCTGGTGCGAATGTGGGACATGCTCCGGAGAGCCATTGAAATACAGACCAAGGGCTACAGCATTGATCCCCCAGAGCCTCCGGATTTTCCCATTGACTTTGACGCATGCCCTACCCCTCCCTCTTTTGAAGATGAATTTGGAGAAAGGAGACGAAGGCACTTTACATGGCGTGCACTTATAGAGGCCCTGATAAATTTTGTAAAGGAAGTGTTTGAATATATTGCCAAGGTGATTAAATGGGCAGGTGACCAGATAGTAGCCACAACAGTTTACCCTATCAGGTACGCACTATACCTTATAAGACTTGGATGCTACCACGTTTACAGGGCCTGCCGCCGTGTTCTTGCCCTGCGCGGATACTGTTACGGGCATCCTGAGGAGTTGAAGCATGGCTCCAGGATATCATCCGGCTTTGCCGGCACTCTTGCCGGTGCTGTGCTGGTGGGGGCATCAGAGATGGAGTATGACTGGGAAAAGACATTTTATATGCCAGATCACCAGCCAGACCAACAATATCCCCACAAGGAAGGGGTAATAAGTACACCAAAGCTACTAAATGATGCCAAGGAAAAACTGCAGGAACTGGAAGATACCGACAAGGTGCTTCTGGAGGCCTGCCTTGCTGCCGGTGGCTTCCCACAAAGTTTCCAGTATCCGTGGAAATACCCTACAACTGAGCTGGAACGTGATCACAGCAAAAACGGGCCATACAGAAATGGTGCCCTGCCAGACGCTTTTATTGAAAAAGCCTCTTTATACAGGCCATATTATCAAGGCCTTAAAACAGTTCGCACCACCTTGGAGATGGTAACACTATGTAATAAAGCGGCAAAATCAGACAGACAGTGCCTTGGAAATGCAGTAGATCTTGGCACAACCATGATTAAAGACATTGTTTCAGGTAACTGCCCCCCGGACTTCAACCTTGATGGGGACAGGGGATACGGATGGCTTTGCTGGGATGTAAGACCATTGGGAGCTCCCACAAGGGCCACTGATAATTTCAACATAAAAAATGTGGTTATCGGTGACTCCGTGGGCAAACTTCCGTCCAATAATCCCAGGATGTTTATACCTGACAAACTTCTTAAATTTAAACCTAATATAAAACTGAAATAATCGGGTCAATCCGTAACAATACAAACCGGATATTTTCACACATATTGGGGCAAAAGCACATGGGTAAAAACAAGGTTATATCAAGAAGACAGTTTTTGAAGATTATGGGTGGCGTCTTTGGAAGTGCCATTTGCATACCGCCTGCCTACTCCCAAACTTTCAAATTCAAAGGGCCAATCAAAAACATTGGGGCACTGAAACAAATACATCCACCCATCAGAAAATTCCCCATCCCACATGACTTGAAACCCCAGGGTGGTGACCAGGTAGGCACACCCAGACTGGAAAAAAAACCTTTTAAACCTGACGATCCACCGGGTTTTGGCCCTTATATCGTGATGGACCACCCGGACTATTACGCCCAACTTTATGCCAACCGCTTCTTTGATCAATGGAAGGCAAATACTCCTAACTGGTTTGGGGCAGCCCAATATCAGGCTACACGCTCGCCAACGGCTTCCTGGCTTGCCAATGCCTATAAAAAGCCTTCCATGTGCGCTGTATCCACCATATGGAACAAGGGGCAACAACCTGCCTTTGGTGTGATAATGAGAAGTTTGTGCTTTGTAATGGCCGAAAAAGGCGGGGAATGGGAAGAGGTTGTTAGGCAGGACCTGGGCTATGTATGCGTTGGGACCATTGCTCCCAATGACTTTGTTGAAGTACGTTATTCAGCAAAAGCGGTTAGTGAAGGAATGAAGGCCATAGATCAATATCTGGTTGAAAAGGATCCAAAACATGAAAAATGGCCTGAAGTATGGTTTTTTCACAAATGTTTCTCCTTTGACCCTGTTTCAGACCCGATATCCCTACGTTTCCCCATAAAAACATCCCGGCCTCCCAAGTGCATAATCGGAGGAAGACATGCAGGTGGCTGGCGCTGGCAACTGCCAAGAAGAAACCCAGGTACGCCAAGGGTCAGGTACTTTAATTGAACCTGCAATAAACGTTTCAAAATATGGCTCAATTTAGGTTAAAATCAATCGGCATGTTCAGATTCAGATCAAAATCCCTTTTTCAGAACTTTGGCACCTTTACGCTTGGAAAAAGGCTGCGATCTGTATGAGGCAGGAACAGGGCAGCGGTAAGCTGGTTCATGAAGTCACCCCTTACGTTCATCTCAAGGTAGGTGAGCTTTTCCATGATGTGCTCAACCTCATCCATTGCGCCTGAATCAAGAAGTGCCTTAACCGCCCCTGTGCCTGCGGAATTTCCAAGGGGCTTGAATTTATCAACAGGAATATCAGGAAGCATGCCGATTGATATTGCCTTAACCGGGTCGATATAGTTCCCAAATGCCCCTGCAACGTAGAAGTTGTCAATATCTGCAAAGCTGACGCCTACGCTCTGGACAACCACGTTCAAAATGGTGTACATGGCCCCCTTTGAACGCACCAGGTTTTTTATGTCGCTCTGGGTAATGTAAACCGGCCTTCCTGTGGCAGTCCTGTCTGCCTCAACAAGTACCCAGGCCATCTCGTCGTTTATCTCCCTGACTCTCTCAGGGTCTCTTTCAGGGACCAGTTTTCCAGTCACATCCACAATGCCTGCAAGGAACATGGCGGAAAGCAGGTCTATGATTGCAGAACCGCAAAGCCCCCTGGGGGCCTCATCTCCAATTACCTTGTATTTTACAGAGAGGTCTGTCGGTGATATTTCCACACGCTCAATTGCCCCGGGCTGTGCCCTCATCCCGCACGCAAGTATGCCTCCCTCAAGGGCAGGTCCTGCTGCCCCTGCACAGGACACCAGCCAGTCACGGTTTCCAAGCACCACCTCTGCATTTGTGCCAACGTCCACAAGCATGGAGATCTCCTCACTCCTGTGCATGCCTGATGCAAGGATCCCGGCAAGGAGGTCCCCGCCAAAGTAGCTGCCAATATTTGGAAAGCAGTAAAGCCATGAAAGCTCATGGCAACTTATACCTGCTTCGGATGCCCGCATGAGATCAAAACGGTTTACGCTGGGCAGGTATGGCTCTTTGCAGATATGGGAAGGGTCAAGTGCCAGGAGAAAATGGCACATGGTGGTGTTTCCTGCCACGGTAAGGTAATAGACAGATTGTGGAGAATAGCCATGCTCTCCCGTAATCTCTGATATGGTGTTGTTGATAAGGTCAACTATCTCTGACTGTAGCACCTTCAGCCCGTCACCACGGCCTGCGAAGAGGATGCGCTCAAGGATATCCTCGCCATGTGCACGCTGGGGATTAGGACGTGAAACAGTGGCTATCACCTTTGAGTCAAGCATATCAACCAGGTAAAAGACCACGGTTGTGCTTCCAAGATCAATGGCAACTCCCAGCACGGGTTCCGGGCTGTTTCCAGCAAGTGCATCCACAGCCTCCCAGCCGCAGGGGCCACGTGATACCACCGCCTTGACCTTAAAGCCTGACTCTGGAAGTACAGAACTTAACCTTTGGCACAGAGAGAGGGGAATGGCCGGGGCGGCACCAAGCT
>JALWJV010000301.1 GCA_026996955.1 Deltaproteobacteria bacterium | reverse complement strand
TTCTAGCTCTCCGTCAATGATATGCAGGTCTGTCCGGCACACTCCACAGGCATTGATTTTTACCAGAATTTCACCTGAATCAGGCTCAGGAACAGCAATATCATGGCGTAACCTAAGGGGAGTTTTCTGCTGTTCCAGGACCAGTGCCCTCATTTCACTCACGTCAGGACCTCCATTCTGTGGCATCAAAGGCACGGGGTATGTGGTTTATGGTAAAATCTCCCTTCTGATCAAATGTGATGGTCAGCACATCAAAGCGCATGTCCCTGTCATGAAGCCTGTTAGCCTGAATGTACCACATGGCGGTTTTTATTATTTTTTGCTGTTTTACCCTGCCTACGGCCTCTTGTGGAAGCCCGTACTTCTTCGAGTAGCGGGATTTTACCTCAATGAATATAATCTCCCTGTTTTTTTCTGCTATAATATCAATTTCACCAACAGCAGTGCGGTAATTCTGTGCTCGAATGGAGTGTCCGGTTTCTTCAAGGTATGCCCTTGCTGCCATCTCGCCTGATATTCCTGTTGCTCTGTTTCTGCCTTTTGGTTTCATTTCAGTTTTAGCCTGTTGCCACTAATGCCCCGCCGCTGCTTTTTGCAAATGTTGTTTGTAAAGCGAAAAATGGCTGACTTGATAGTTGTATAATTTGAAGATTATGATTTATTCAGATAAATCAAAGAAACGATACTGAACAGTACAAATGAAAACAAAAGATGACAATATGCATGCGCATGGTGACCTTATGCCCAAAAGGTGTGATGATGGTGGGGATGATGCCCAGTCAGTTGCCATGACTGTGCACGTGCGTCCCGATCTTTATCGGGCATTCATGCGTTGTGTCTGGATGCTCATCCATGAGGAGGGGCTGTCTCCTCTGGAGGCACAGAATACCCTTATTGAAAGTTTTTTAAGGCATCACCAGTGTTAACTGGAAGTGTCATGGTGAAGGTGCTTCCCTCGCCAGGCACACTGGCAACTGAAAGGGTGCCACCGTGGTTTTCAACTATTGCATAGGATACTGACAGCCCTATACCTGTGCCCTGTCCTTTGGTGGTAAAGAAGGGGTCAAATATCTTTTCCTTGACTTCCGGGGTCATCCCAATTCCTGTGTCACTCACCATACATTTAACAGCGTCGTCCATGTTCTCGGTTTTTATGGTTATGGTGCCTCCTTTTGGCATGGCATCAATGGCATTAAAGATCAGGTTGGTCAGTACTTCTCGGATGTCTGATGGGTTTATATACACTGTTTTTGGGGGAGCCAGCTGGGATTCCAGGTTAATCTTACGGCCTTTGCGTCGCTGTTCGTGATCCCATTTGGGTCTTGTCATCAGTATAGTATCTTCAACAAGATTGTTAAAGTCGATGAACTGGCGGTCATCAGCGCTCTTCTTGCCCATTGAGTTCAGTCTCGAGACAATGGCTGCGCCATCATCTATGGCCATTTCCATGGTCTTGATATGTTGTTCTCCTTGGCATCCACCGTTTTTTATATCACGTTTAAGCAAATAGAGGTGCGCACTGATTGAACTGAGCAGATTGTTGAAATCGTGCGCCACACCGGCGGCAAGCTCCCCAAGCAGCCTGAATTTTTCAGATTGCCTGAGCCGGTCTGTCAGGTGTTTCTTTTCAAGTGCCCTGGCTATTGAGTGTATGAGATAGTCGTTTTCAAAGGGTTTGGTAATAAAATCATCCGCTCCCTGCCTTAGAGATTTAATGGCATTATCAAGCTCGGTATAGGCGGTGAGCATTATTACCGGCAGTTCACGGTTGCGTGCCTTTAGTTCCTGGAGAAAGTCAAGACCGTTTCCGTCTGGCAGATTTATGTCAAGGACAGCAACATCCAGGGGTTCTTCAAGCTTTTCCCTTGCCTCTGACAGTGAATACGCAACCAGAGGCCTGTAATTTTTCTTCTTGAGTAGCCTGCAGATTATGTCAGCAGTATCCTTGAAATCTTCAACTATCAGAACTGTGCCGTTTGTTTTTGCGGATGTCATTATGATAATTGGTCCTGTATGAGAGTTAGTCTGAATCGGAATCGCTCAATCCAGGCTGAAAGCGTAACTATTTAAATTAAATCATGAATTTATGTATCTCTTCAGCGTAGCGAATGGTCTTGTTTTGGAGTGACTATGAAGAATTACGTAGTTTTTCTTGGCGAAGCGCAGCCACAAAAATCGCGTCTGTCTGAGCGAGGTACGAGCGAGTTTCGCGATTTTGGCGTAGCAAGCCTTAGAAAAACAAGAAATTGTTCACCGGAACGGAAAAATAAGGCCATTCACTAACCTCAATTACCATCAATACGCTGAATAGATACGAATTTATCATCTTTGGGTTTTAACGTAAATGTTTAATGACCCAGTAGGATCAGTGGAGATACATTTTTGGGGCAGGGCATCGCTCAGGGCATTGGAAACTATTATCTCCCTGACATCCAACCGTTTGGTTACCAGGCCCTGCTGAAACATGATGTCTGCTGTCTGCTGCCAGGCGGCAGTGTCAATGCTGCCTGGGCCTGTTTCCGGAGGCATGACAAAACGGCGTGTGGATTCAAGCTGCCGGATGATGATAGCAACAGGAGTGTCTGTGTCATAGGCATGGATAGCCTCTGCTGTGCGCTTGATATTTTTTTCATCAAGGGCGCTTCTCCACGCAGCTATCAGGGCAGATGCGAATTTTTTTACAAGCAGGGGGTTTTCTTTCCATGCACGCCGTGATGTAATAAGCGAGTTTGCCACAAATTTTATCCCGTATCTCTCAGGGTTAAAAAAACCGGCCTTGTCCCCCTGTTTCGCCATCTTTTCCTGAAGTACAATGCCCTCAGTATTTTTGTAAACAGGCCACAGCGCCACCTTGTGTTTCCAGAACGGGGCATAATCATAGTGAACTGCATATAAATTAAC
>JALWJV010000300.1 GCA_026996955.1 Deltaproteobacteria bacterium | reverse complement strand
ACGAGCGAGTTTCGCGATTTTGGCATAGCGAGCCTTAGAAAAACAAGAAATTATTCACCGGAACGGAAAAACAAGACCAATTATCAACCTTATCACATCAATATGCTGAACAGTCACGAACAATCTGTATTGGGTCAGCATAGATACTGCCTGATAAATTTTCCGGATACTGAAGAAGGATGCCTGACAAGCTCTGCCGGAGTTCCCTGGAATATCACCTCTCCACCATCCGGACCTGAGCCTGGTCCAAGCTCAATGATGTAATCACACGCTGCTGCAAGGCGCATGTCGTGTTCCACAATTACCACGGTATGTCCCTTTTGTATCAGGTCATTAAATATGGTCTGTATCAGGCTGATGTCTTCCGGATGAAGGCCCATGGTTGGTTCATCCAGTATGTAGATGGAGTCCTTCTGGTTCCTTCGGGCAAGCTCCTTTGCAAGCTTCAGCCGCTGTGCCTCACCCCCTGACAGAGTACTGGTGTGCTGTCCCATTTTTATATATCCGAGCCCTGCCCTTTCAAGCCATTCCAGTGGGGTGAGTATCTGTGAGATTTTGGAAAAAACGCTTGCCGCTTCTCTGATACTCAGGTCAAGTACGTCAGCAATGGACAGTCCCTTGCACCTTATTGAAAGAGCGTCCCTGTTGTAGCGCCTTCCCTGGCATACGTCACACTTCGATTCCACAGGTGGGAGTATTTTCAGGTCAGTGGTTATTGTTCCCCTGCCCCTGCACCTTTCACACCTCCCTCCCTTGCGTGTCAGGCTGAACCAGCTGGCTGTAATGCCCCGCTTCCGGGCCTCCTGTGTCTGAGCGAACAGCCTTCGAATATCAGTAAATACCCCCATCCATGTTGCCGGATTGGAGGAAATGGACCCTGTTACCGGAGACTGATCCATTAAAACAGGCTTTGGCGGCATTCCCGTACAGTTTAATTCAACAGTACCCGTTATGTTTTCTGTGCTGGTATTGTCATGTAATGAGGCCAGTATGCCTGATATTGTTTCAGCCAGTGCACTTTTTCCAGAGCCTGAACGTCCTGTAATGCATGTAACGCAACCGGTTGGAATAGCCACAGAGACATCTTTCAGGTTCTTGCTCTTAAGACCGTTAAACTTGAGCCATCCTTTGCGTCCGGGAGTGCTGTTTACAGGAGAGAGCTCTTTTCTCTCGGTAATCCAAGGCCCAGAAACCGATTTTTTTGAATGTATAATTTCTGACGGAGTACCGGAAAAGAGCACATTACCCCCTAGCTCTCCTGCCCCTGGCCCCAGTTCCAGGAGCCAGTCTGCCTTTTTCATAAGCTCTGTATCATGCTCCACAAGCAGTATTGTGTTGCCTGCACCTCTGAGCCTTTTTATAGATTTCCAAAGTGCCTGATGTTCAACCGGGTGAAGCCCGGTAGTTGGCTCATCCATTATGTAAATGACCCCTGACATACTCCGGGCAAGATGCTCTCCCAGTCTGAGCCGCTGGATTTCTCCTGTGGAAAGATTGGATGCCGGTGTGTCAAGCCTCAGATATCCTATCCCCATTTCCACAAGCGGCTGCAGCATTGCCTGCATGGATTCTCCAAGGCGCTTTGCAGCAACGTTGTGTATCGCCTGGGTTTTGCCCTGTGGGGAAGGATCTGCCTGCAATCCTTTTATCCAACTGCACGCCTCTGTTGCAGTGAGGGAAAATACCTGATTCCAGTTTAATCCTCCGGTGGTGATTGAAGCGAGATAGGAGTAGATTTCAGTACTGTCAGAATCCTTCCTGGCAGTGTCTTGAGAAGCATCAAGGACAGAAAACAGCCAAGGTTCAGGCGCCGGATAGGTCTTTGAACATTTGATACAGGTCAGGCGTTCAGTCAGGGTGATAACCTCACCCTGCTTTTTTCCCTTAGGGATTATTTCAGCCTTCAGAACCCCCTCCCCTGCCTTTAGTGCAAGTGTGGCAGAATCTGTTACCCTTGCAGCTGCCCCCGGCTTTATTACCAGCCTGTCTATTACAATATCAGCCTGTTTTATCTCATCAAGAAGCTGGGCCTCCTGGTCAGTGTAGAGCATCTGGCCATTAATGATTACTCTCAGAAAGCCCTGTGCCTGCAGCATGGCAAGTGCCTCAGAGGGCGGCATTGAACCGAAAAGATTAGTGGCAGGCGCCATAAGGATTATCTTGGTTCCCTCAGGGTGGCGCATCAGTGTTTCAACTATCTGGTCTATGGTCAGTGCCTGAAGGCTGACCGTGCATGAGGGGCAGTGGGGTGTGCCTGCGGTGGAAAAAAGTGTTCTTAAAAGTGGCTTGATGCCCGTAAGTGTTGCCACTGTGGAGCTGTGATAACCCCTTCCGTGCGGTTTTTTCTGTTCCAGTAGCAGTGGGGGAGGTATATTCAGAATGGCATCTACCTCTGGCCTTTCCCATAGAGCGGCGCCCCTTCCCGCCTGTCTGCCAAGCGACTGAATGTATCTGTAATTACCTTCGGAAAAGAGTATGTTTACTGCAAGTGTGGATTTACCTGAACCGGATGGTCCTGTTACAATGGTGATCCTGCCTGACGGAATAGAGACGTCGATGTTTTTCAGGTTGTGGTGGCGTGCCCCAAATATCTGTATGTCTGGCAGTTTTACCGCCCTGGATAGGTCTGTTGGCATGGTCTGGTTCTCAGGGTGTATGGAGGAATAATATTCATGACAATTTCTTGTGGTTATAATAAACTAAAAAGCCGTTTTTGTGCAGTTTTGGCGCTGACCTTATGCCTGATAGTGTTTAATGCCAGTTGTACAAATTACAATAATGCCGAAAAACTGATTGGCAAAAGATGTTCTGTCTGCCACTCCACCTCAAGGATTTTCAAGGGGCACTATTCGGACAGTTGGGAAGAGATTGTTGATCGGATGATTCGGCATGGGGCAAGGC
>JALWJV010000299.1 GCA_026996955.1 Deltaproteobacteria bacterium | reverse complement strand
TACAGGCCCATCGTGCAGTTTTGGAATGTGCCAGACAGTCACAAACAGAAAACCTCAATGTGTGGTCTGTCAGTCAAAATCGTGTTATCTATCTCTCCATGGCTCCAGAAAAACAGGAAAACAAAAAAGACAGCAAAGATAAGGGTGGCAAAAAAATAACGCCAATGCTCAGGCAGTACCTTGAGATCAAGGAGCAGTATCCTGACACCATCCTGTTTTACCGAATGGGCGATTTTTATGAAATGTTCTATGAAGATGCGGAAGTGGCGTCCCGCATCCTTGAGATAACTCTTACATCACGAGACCGCAAAAGTGAAAATGCCGTCCCTATGTGCGGCGTCCCTGTGCATGCTGCTGAAAACTACCTGACACGGCTTGTACTTTCAGGCAAAAGGGTGGCAGTTTGTGAACAGGTGGAAGACCCCAAAAAGGCAAAGGGGCTTGTGAAACGGGAAGTGGTGCGGGTAGTCACCCCCGGCCTCATCACATCAGAGGGAAGCCTTGGCTCAAAGACCAACAACTACCTTGTTGCCCTCCGGCCGCCTGATGCAAAGGGTAAATGGGGTGTTGCCTGCCTGGATATTTCAACAGGGGAATTCCGTGTAACCGAAGTAGAGAGCCTTGATACAGTGCTTGCAGAGCTTTTCAGGCTTGAGCCGGCAGAGGTGCTGTTTCCTGAAAGCCTGAAAGATACAGAGGCGGCAAACCGTGCATGTTACATACTTCCGGATGTCTTTGTCACATACAGGCCGGATGCCGTATTCAGGCGAAACCGCGCTGAAGATGTGCTTAAAAACCACTTTTCAGCACTTTCCATGGATGGATTCGGCCTTTCCGGTTTCACCACAGGCATTGACGCAGCAGGGGCACTGCTTGAATATGCCCATGAGACCCAGAAGAGCCAGACAAGGCACATATCCTCCATCTCTCCATACTGGCTTGGCGATCATCTGATAATTGACGAGACGACCAAACGGAACCTTGAGCTTGTTGCAAATGCAGTTGACCAGTCAAGAAGCGGAAGCCTCCTTGGAATACTTGACATGACGGTAACTCCAATGGGGGGCAGGTGTCTTCGAAAGTGGATTCTCTATCCTCTGAGGAACAGAGAGGAGATTGAATCAAGGCTTTCCGGGGTTGAGCGCATTAAAAACCGGCAGGAGCTTGCCAAAAAACTCAGGAAGGCCATGCGGAACGTACATGACCTGGAGCGGCTGGTTGCAAGGACTGTCCTTGGCACTGCAAATGCCAGGGACCTGCTCTCCCTGGGTGAATCGCTTGCAAGGCTTCCGGAAATTAAAGATATCCTTAAAGCTCTCTGCCTCCCGGAGCATGAGGAAGACAGGGAGCAGAGCACTTCATCCCCTGAAAAAGATGATGCACCACACAGGCTTTCCCATCTGCTCAGCACACTTGATACCCTGGAAGATATCGCAGACCTTCTGAAACGTGCCATACGTCCGGACTGCGCCCTTCACCTGCGTGAGGGCCGCCTTATAGCAAGTGGCTACAGTGCAGAACTGGATGAACTGGCAGCAATTCAGCGGGACGGCAGGTCATTTATTGCAGGAGTTGAGGCAAAGGAGAGGGAGAGAACCGGGATTTCAAGCCTCAAGGTGGGATATAACAAGGTCTTTGGCTACTACCTTGAAGTGCCCAAATCCCAGGCTGCCAAGGTCCCTGACGATTATATCAGAAAACAGACACTTGTCGGGGCGGAACGATACATAACCCCTGAAATCAAGGAGATAGAGGCAAAAATCCTCACTGCCCAGGAACGAAGGCTTGCCCTGGAGTATGAGCTGTTTCAGGAGATCAGGGCTGAAGTGGCACAGGCAGGAAGCAGGATACAGGCATCTGCCGCAGTTATCGCAGAGCTTGACTGCCTCACCTCCCTTGCCAGGGCTGCAGACCTTTACAACTACGTAAGGCCTGAAATCAGCGACACCACTGTTATTGACATCAAACAGGGAAGGCATCCGGTTGTTGAACGCACCATTGACGCTCCATTTGTGCCAAACGACACAAGGCTTGATCCTGAAACTGCCAGGCTGATCCTTATCACCGGCCCCAACATGGCAGGAAAGTCAACGGTTCTTCGCCAGACTGCGCTAATCGTGCTCATGGCCCACATGGGAAGTTTTGTCCCTGCAGACAGGGCTGCAACCGGGCTGGTTGATCAGATCTTTACAAGGGTTGGGGCAACTGACTACCTGGCACGGGGACATAGCACCTTCATGGTGGAGATGAGTGAGACTGCAAATATTCTGCGAAATGCAACACCAAGGAGCCTGGTGATTCTGGATGAGATAGGCAGGGGGACAAGCACCTATGACGGGCTTTCAATCGCATGGGCAGTGGCAGAACACCTGCTTGGACATGATGACAGGCCGGGAACCATGACGCTGTTTGCAACCCACTATCACGAACTCACGGAACTTGCGGCAAAACACAGCACTGTATTAAACATGCACGTTGCAGTCCGGGAGTGGAATGACACCATTGTATTTCTCCACAGGCTTAGAGAGGGAGCCACCAACAAGAGCTACGGCATCCAGGTCGCTGCACTTGCCGGCGTGCCTGAGAGTGTGGTGAAAAACGCTGCCAGGATACTTGAAAAAATCGAAAAACAGGCTGCACTTGCCAGGGAGCAGGATGTACGGGGCACAATCAACGCGAAACCCACGGTAAAGATTACCCAGCAGGCACTTCCAATACAGGTGGAGGATGTCACTGCTGCCAGGTTGAAACAGAAGGTAGAGGAGGCAGACATAAACAATCTTACTCCAGTTCAGGCACTTAACCTGCTTGCAGAGCTAAAAAACATGCTCGATAGCCAGAAGTGATTACCACGAAACTGGCTCAAAGCTGAAAGCTCAAAGCAAAAGATGCCATGTTTGTTTTCAGCTTCCGATTTTCGGGTTTGAGCTAACTTTCATGTCAGGAAGGTCATAAACCCCATGTCATGAAAGTTTCGGTTGTATTTTTTCTCAATATGTGCAGAATTGTTATTGTGGAGTGCCAGCGTATAGCATAAATTAGACTATAATTTTCCAAAGGTAATACGGTCCAAATACATAAATCGAATCCTGATGAGTTCTATTTTTTCTGCCAACCGGTCTGGCTCAAGCGTTCCGGTCAATACAGGCAGCTTTCTTCAAGCTGCATCTTCAATTAGGCTCCTGACAATAGTTCTGTGCCTGATATTTTCGGCATTCCTGATGGCAAATACCGCTCAGGCCAGGACTTCACACTCAGGTTCCAGCAAGGCCGAGAGAGCGTATAAAAAGGCCAAAGCCTCCTATGACCGCCTGGCCCGCAGTGCCAGGCTGAGAAAAGACCGGCGCGCGTGGAATAATGTCATAAAAGAGGTACGAAAGGTCTATCTATCATGGTCGCACGACCCGTCCGTTGGTCCCAAGTCGCTGTACATGCTGGCGCGCTGCTACAGGGAACTTTACGGATATTCACGGCTCAGAAAGGATTTAAACAAGGCCATTGACCTCTACCAGCTCCTTGTTGAAAAATACCCGACCAGCCGTTTCGCAGATGACGCCCTGTATGCCCAGGGAGAACTTTACCTTCGCACAGGCAGCCGGGACAAGGCAAGGCGTGTGTTTACCCAGCTTGTTTCCCAATATCCAAAGGGTGACAAGGCAAGGGCTGCAAAAAAACGGCTCAAGGCCATGGGGGTTACTGTTGTTGCCAAAAAAACCAGCAAAAAAGGCTCATCATCCCACAGCAGCGACCGTCTTGAAACTGGAAAGGGTAGCCCCGGTTATGAACCATCAAAAAGCCCAACAATCTCACGCTCCTCAAGCCCTGCCATAATTACCCGAATACGCTACTGGTCAGACCCTGACTATACCAGGGTGGTGATTGATGCCACCAGGCCGGTTGCATTCAAGCAGGGCAGCCTTCCGGCCAACAAAAAAAAGGGGCTTCCAAGGCGGTTTTACCTGGACCTTTCACCGGCATACAAGTCCAAAAAGATAAAGGACAGGCTCAAAATTCAGGACGGCCTACTGAAGGCTGTGAGGATAGCCCAGTTTCAGCCGCGTACTGTAAGGGTTGTATTTGACCTGGGCCATACCCAGAAGACAAAAGTATTTTATCTGGAAGAGCCATTCAGGGTAGTTGTTGACGCCTACGGCAGTGAATACTCCAAAAAGACCGCCTGTACTCCGAAAAAAATCCCTGATACATCTCAGGCCGTGCGGTCAGGCAAGAACATCTCGCTTGCCCAGCAGTTAGGGCTGTGTGTACGCAGGGTGGTTATTGATGCAGGCCATGGTGGCAAAGATCCGGGGGCAATTGGCCCAACAGGTCTCAAGGAGAAGACAGTTACCCTCAAGATAGCCAAAAAGGTGGCTGCAAAGCTTAAAGCCAGACTGGGATGTCAGGTATATCTCACAAGAAGTTCGGATCGCTATATAGGGCTTACCCAGCGTACTGCCATTGCAAACTCCAAAAAGGCTGACATATTTGTCTCCATTCATGTCAATGCGGCCAAAAACCGTAGGCTTCGGGGGGTAGAGACATACTTCCTTAACTTCGCCACCAATGAAGATGCCATGAGGGTAGCTGCAAGGGAAAATGCCACATCCCAGAAGAGGATTGGAGAGCTTAAAAATATCCTGAGCCAGATAATGAAAAACACCAAGGTTAATGAATCCTCACGGCTTGCATCGGAGATCCAGAATGCAGTGGTCAGGAACCTGCGCAGGAAATATGGCACAGTGGTTGATCTTGGTGTGAAACAGGCGCCATTTTTCGTGCTTATCGGTGCGCGCATGCCTTCAGTCCTTGTGGAGACATCATTTATAAGCAACCGTGTGGAAGAAAAGCGGCTTCGGAGCTCAAGGTATCTTGATCGAATAGCAGACGGCATCGTAAATGGTATAATTGCCTATGCAGAGGGAACTAGAACAGCCTTTCTGAAAAAATAAAACTGTTATAGATTGAGCAGAAAGTGAGTAGAATGCTAAATCCGAATGGATTTAGGAAAAAATAATACAGCGGTTATTTATCTTTGATTTTTGAACAGGTTTTGATAATGTTTAACCTTTCTAAGCCAACACCAAAAATAGGCAGGAGAAAACTCATGTCAAGCCCAGAAAAATGCACACCATTATCTTTTATTGTTGTGTCAGTATTCATGCTTTTTCTGCTTTCAGCATGCGGTGGCTCGTCCAATGCCCCCACGGTAACACCCCCTGCGGCATCACAGGGACAGGGCTGGGGGGCTGATGGCACAGAGATAAAGGAAGGGCCAGCCTCAGGCGTTGAAACAACCAACATAGATGAACAGGGCATCAAGGGGCCTGGACAGTTTGGTGAAGGTGTATCAGAAGGACGAACCAGTGGCCCCATGCTTCCGGTCTATTTTGACTTTGACTCCTTTACCATACGTCCAGACATGAAACAGCGCATGGATGCCAATGCAGAATTTCTTCTTGCCAATCCCACCGTTAGAATTGAAATACAGGGCAACTGCGATGACCGTGGCACCAATGAATATAATATTGCCCTTGGAGAAAAGAGGGCAATGGCAGCAAAGCGCTACCTTATAAACAAAGGTATTGATCCTGAGAGAATGGATGTTGTGAGCTTCGGCGAGGAACGCCCCCTTGATCCGGCACAGACCCCTGAGGCATGGGCCAAAAACCGCAGGGATGATTTTGTTATAACTGGCAGATAGAGTTTAGACTAAAGGGTTTCAAATTTTGAAAAGTATGATAGATGTGGCTAATTTAAACCCATATAAAACCATATTTTTAAATTTTTGAGACCTTAACTCATAAAATACCCTAGATTGAGCGATTGTCGAATTTGCTGCAGATCCGCGAAAGAGGAATTCCCATAATAGTCGGCTATATGGGGATTCCTCTGACAAAGGAGATGCAGTAAATACGGCAATCCCGAAGGGTTTCAAAACTGGAAAGCTATAATCGACGTAACTCCTTTTAATTTCGTTGAAAAAACAATTTTCCAGATTTTGAAACGCTCAATCTAGGAGGAATAAGGATTCGTGAATGGTCTTGTTTTTCCGTTCCGGTGAAGAATTTCTTGTTTTTTTAGGGCTCGCTACGCCAAAATCGCGAAACTCGCTGGTGCCTCGCTCAGACAGACGCGATTTTATGGCTGCGCTTCGCCAAAAAAACTACGAAATTCTTCATAGTCACTCCAAAACAAGACCATTCACTACGCTGAATAGATACAAAATAATCTTTCAAAGGGATAAAAATGAATCTGGATCAGTTAAATGTTGGAGAAACCGGAGAGGTTGTCAGGATAAATGCAAAGGGACCCTTTAAGAAACGCCTACTTGAGATGGGATTTATTGCAGGTGCAAGGGTGAAGGTTATAAAATATGCGCCGTTAAAGGACCCGGTGGAGTATGAGCTTAAAGGATATCATGTAAGCCTTAGACATGAAGAGGCACAACAGATAGAGATAAAGAAGTTGTAGGTAGCCTGCTTGCCTGTAAACTGCTACTCTTCCTTGTCAATGGGGTCTCCCGGATTGTCCTTTATTATATCCTTTACATTTTCAAGTGTGTAAAGCACATCGTGCACAGTGACCTGGGGATGATTTTCACAAAAATCATCTATGGTGTGAAGAATATTTTCTGTAAGTTCCTCAAACTGGTCAATAGAAAGCCCACTTGCCGGACCAGATGCCAAAAGTTCATCCAGGTCAATTCCGTGGTATCTTACCAGCTCATCCTTGATATGCTCAAGCTTTCTGGCTCGCCCCCGCCCTGTTCTTGTGCGCCCTTGCAAAGGCAAAATTTTACCCATTGTTATCCCCGTATGTTTAAGTTAAGTGTTGGTGCAGCCTTGAATAGAATCCAAATCTTCAGGTTGTTTTTTATTGCCAGATTATGGCTACTTACGGAATTGCATTAACCTGGGTTAAACGATATTCCAAATAATTATTGGACATAAACATGCCAGACTTTTCAAACCTAGATTGAGCGTTTCAAAATCTGGAAAACTATTTTTTTTAATGAAATTAAAAGGAGTTATGTCGATTATATCTTTCCAGTTTTGAAACGCTCAATCTAGGTCAAAGTTATTGTAGAGGGGATAGGGGCAGGAAATCAAGTCTTTTTTGCAAGATCAGGATTTTTGAAATATTTTTGTAACAATACAGAGCGGTTAAAATTGTTTAGCCAAGCTCACCAAGCGCAACACCACGCACACCCTTCCTGAACGCCTCGCTTTTTTCAATCAGGGAAGGTATGTCTGTTTTATCAAGATCATAAAGCTCGGGCAGTTTCCCTTTGTCCATATTTTTAAAACTTGAAAGGAGATTAGAATCAATGCCTTTCTTTTCAAGAAACTCAAGCAGCGCCCTGCCCTTTATTACACCCTGGTTGTCAAGCGGCATAGAACCAAAGCCCTCCATGCCAGATTTCAGAAAATATTCTGCCAGTGCCGCAATTATCATTGTATCAGGGCTAAGGCATGCCCAGTTTGCAGAGCGTATTGAATAACTGTTACCGTTAAATGAAAGGGCTAACCCTCCTCCCTGTTCAACAAGCTCAAGTGCCTGAACATCGGTAATACTATCGCCACCATAAAACACCCTTCCAAGTTCAAGACCTGTCCGATCCAGGCTTTTTAATACGGATTCTGCCTTTTCCCTGCCTCCCACCGGGTTTACGTCATTTAATATCTCACCGGATTTCATGGACGGAATGATATCCCAGAAAATTTCATCAAGGCTTTTCAGGGTTTTCAAATGGGTAGCGGCAAGGTCCTCACGGCCTTTGAGCTCATGGTCCCATTCAAGAATGGGCTGGGCCACAATCTCTTTGGTGAGTTTTTTCAGTGTGGCTATCTCACCTTCAGGGATTTCATATTTATCCAGGTTGACATCTGTGCAGTATATATTTTCAGCAGGAAAGCCTGTAGCCCTGCACAGGGCATCAAGATAGGGCCTGTAGCTGGTGCTGATAATAAAGGCATGGTGCCTGACTGTGATGGCAGGAAGCATGGTTTCAGTGCCAGGAAGAAGGCGCAGGGTCTTCGTGGAAAAATTTTCCATCATTTCAGAGGTTACACCCCAGGCCTTCAAAAAAGGAAGAACAAGTTTCAGGGTGTCCCCTGCCTTGTATCCAGGACGCTTTTCAACATCTGCCAGAAAATCGTCATATTTGCTTATCCTTGCAAAGAAATCACCACCATCCGGTATGTAGGCCTCGCATAGTTCATAGGCATTATCATTCTGGGTAATGGGACCCTCGCAGTCAAGATTTACCTGGATCATATACCTGTTTCCTTTGCCAGTCTGTCAGCAAATGAAAGTATAAACTCCCTCTGCTGGGGGGTGGCGTATGCTATGCAGTTACACTTAAGGCTGTTCCTGCTCCTTACAAGCATTTCAAAACTTACAAATTTATCTCCCACCTCAATGCCCACACAATGGGGCTGACAAGCCTTGTGTGAATACTGTTCAGGTGAAAGTATGTCTTCAGGCATCTGGAGCCAGAAGAGATTGTTAAGGCCGGAGGACTCGCAGTGCCCCTGCAGGTAGTCTGATACCCTTTTAATGGCATCTGAACCGAGTTCATCAATAATGTACTGTCTCACTTTCTCCTCCTGTTTCCAATAAAAAAAACCCGTAACCTTGTGAGATTACGGGCATCTTATTCAAATGGTGCCGAGGGGGGGATTTGGTTTGTGCCCATAAGTAATTGATATTATTAAACTCATTTTTCAAAATAATTGAAAAATATGTTAAATTGGCACCCTTATGACACCCTAATCCCCCTCATAAATCTGTTTTATCCAGGACATTTATAGATGCCCTATTATCATCAGGAATCCAGTGTCCATAAGTGTCCACTGTGATCCTGATTGAATGATGCCCCAATTGATTTTTAATGTATCCAAGGCTCACATTTGCCTGGATTAATAGCGTTGCATATGTGTGCCTGATCGCATGAAATTTTCTATAATCGATCTCAGCTTTCTTCAGCAATTGTCTCCATGTATTTCTAACTGAATTTTGTGCCCAGTAGGTACTATTATGTGAGAATATAATCTCATCCTGGGACTCTTGCTGTAGCTGTTTCAGCGCTGTGTATAATTGTTCACTCATATCTACATATCTAATCTTTCCAGTTTTTGTGGACTCCCTAAGAGTACGGCGATATGACCGCTGTACTTTTATATACCTGCCATTGAATGATAAGTCCCGCCATTCCAGGGCTATTAATTCCCCTAATCTCATTCCTGTCCTAAATGCACACAAAAAAAAACAGTATTTTTTAAATGGATAAATTTTCTGCGCAATAGATAAAATATGGGCTGTTTCTGATTTCGTAAAAGGATTGATATTTTTGGCCGGTTCTGTGAGCCGGAGCGCTTTAAGAACTCCCGTTGTCGGATCGTGTTTGATGACCTGGGCGTCAATAGCTTGCTGGATGCCTCCACGCAAGATAGTTAATGACAGTTCTGCAGTTTTTTTGGATTTTTGGCGGAAAATTTGCAGAAGCAATTTTTTAACATCTGCACTGGTAAGATCGGTAATGATTTTTTGTCCGATATTCGCCTTTATATATTTGAGATATAATCCATTATAGCGTTCATAAGTTGATTGATGACGCAAGATCAGGATATATTCATTAAGCCATTCCTGAATATAATAATTTAGTGGTTCCGCCTTTTTTTGATCATTATATTCCCCCAAAATTAATTTTGCCTGGATTTGTTCAGACAATTTTTTTGCTAATGGCTTGGGCCCAATTTTTTTTGACCAGCGTTTCCCTTTATGTCTTACAAAGACCCACCAGACACCAGACCCTTTGATTTTTTCGCGGACAGATACGCCCATTATATTTAATCAAGCATGCCAAATTGTTTTTTTAATGCAGTTGCAGCCGCAGAGTTTTCAGGGATCATATTTTCTGCTCCGCATTGTGGGCATACATCTCTTTTGCTGGCTAAACGCCAAATGCTATATAGTATGCCTGGCACTAAAAAACAAAGCCATAGGACAACCTCCATTAAAAAAGACCCACGGACTCTTTTTTTGGGATATCCTATATATCCACAATTTGTGCACATGAATAATTTGGCCATTTTTTGACTCCATTAACCCATAGATAAATTTAATTTTCGCCTTGCTGCTACAACTTTTCCAACAATTCTATATTCTAAAAATTCACCAGGGTTTTTAATTGGGGCATATTCAGGATTATCACTCTGTAATAATTCCTCGCCTTTTTCATTTACCCGGTACCGTTTAATCATGGTTTCCCCAAATGGATCATTTACAATTATAACGTCACCATCTTCTATGTTTCCCCCTAATTTAAAAAAGACAGTGTCCCCGGGCTGTAAAGTAGGACGCATAGAATCTCCCTTTACCTTCAAGCAAAAACAATCTTTAAGTTTGGGATCACTTTCATATTCATAACCTATAATTGTTTCATTTATTAAATCAGGTGGCCCTGCCGGTACTCTGCCAATAATCGGTATGCGGACTGGATTTTTAATTGAGCTATTTTTTGGTCGTAAGCAAGCTGGAGGCTTGCCTTGTCCATCTATCAACCATTCAACATCACAATCAATTATCTGACAAATTGCTTTTAAGGTTTTTTTTCTAACTTTATATTTTTGGGGATGATTAACCCAATTATTATAATTAGGTCTGGGAATATCAATTAATTTTGCAAATTCATATATAGTTTTTATACCTAATTCACGCCTAACATGTTCTAATCGTTCAATTATTTTAGAAACCAAGATATTTTTTTGCATTTTGTAGCAAAAACTACTTGACTTATGCAACGTTTTTAAATTATTGTTGCAAAAGCTACATAGCCCGTCTCCTTTGATACAGTGTTGTTGGTTGGCGCTAATAAGGCTAATAGGGGGCGGGCATTCTGTCAATCAGCCTCCCTATTTACAGGGAGGATAACCAATAGGAGGATGGCAGTAAATGCCCAAATTGTTTGAGAGTTGGCAGTTCTGGCATGCTGCCAAGTTTTATCTTGGTGAATCATTTATCACCAAAGTGTGGGGCAAGCGCAATGCTCGCACCATAAGGCTTTACTGCCAGGATCCCCGTTTTACAGAGGATCGCTGCCGTGATCCTCTCCAGCGCCTCCATACAATTTTTGAAGAATTGGCGGCAATTGGCCGTCAAGATATAGCTGAGGCAGCCATTAAATATCTTTCCTCTGCCATTCAAGATGATGATTCACATTTAATCTCCCCACCTGAATTAAAATCCACTATCAACGCCGAAGTTCTGGCTGACTATCAGGCGGTGGCTGCTTTACAGGCGGCTATCCAAGCAGGCGCTGATATTTCCGAAGTTAAAACCTTAACTGAAGATGCAGTGGCTGAAATCCGCCGAACTGCGTGCAAATATTTCCTGGAGTACGGCGATGGCGATGCGTAAAATCCAGGATTATCAACATTCACCTTGGCTGAGACCGGCGGAAGCCGCAGAATATATAGGCGTATCCCTGAGCACTATTAAACGTTGGCTCAGGGATGGAGATATAACAGCACGGAAAGTGTCTCCCAGGATAGTGTTGATAGATCGCCACGCCTTGGATGATTGGATTAATCAACATAACGCCCCGGATAATGTGCAAGCTATCGCTAATGAGATGATAGCCAAAATTAGGAGGGCGTTATGAGTTTTTATTCTCTCCTTCCCCAAACCACATCCCTGCCAGGTCCACCTCCTGCCTGGCAGGGATATTTCCCAACACCCTATCATTTAATTCAACGCAATCAATAAAAGCATCACCAATATTCACGGGTCCTTCCTCAGGCTCGGGTCGCATGGTTCCTTGCGGCCCGGGGGTTTTGCGGTGGGGAATTTTTTTGGGGATTGCAATGTTGCAAAAAAGATATGGGTGGTGGATACGGGGTTTTTTTGGATTGATTGGGGGTAGCGCTGCCATCTATTGCAGGGATATGCAAATGGGCGGTGATTATTTAATAGCTCCATGGAATGCACTTTGAAAGATCGGCGACAGTTTATGGATAACAGGTTTGCTTATATCAAAAATTCAGGCTGGATTTGCCTACACTGCGGGCTGTATTGCATACGCAACGGACATGACAGTAAGGGCAGGCAGCGATGGATATGTAAGGGATG
>JALWJV010000298.1 GCA_026996955.1 Deltaproteobacteria bacterium | reverse complement strand
AACTGACCACATTGAACAGGCGGCCTGAAAAACTTACTGATGCACCGTGTGAAAGGTGCCCACCGTGGGCAAGGCTCATGGAAAGAATGGTATCACCCGGATTAAGGGCACCAAAATAGACAGCCATATTTGCCTGGCTGCCCGAGTGGGGCTGAACATTGGCATACTCTGAGCCAAAGAGCATGTTGAGCCTGTCAATGGCAAGCTGCTCCACAACATCCATGTTCTCACAGCCGCCATAATAACGGTGATCAGGATAACCTTCCGCATACTTGTTCATAAACACACTGCCCTCGGCCTGGATCACAGCCTCACTGACAAAATTTTCAGAGGCTATCATCTCAAGCTGGTCAGTCTGCCTGGTTATTTCCGCCCTAAGCGCCCTGAATACTTCAGGGTCAGTCCGGCAAAGCTCTAACATCTTCTTTCTCCAGAAAAAACTTTATCCTAGATTGAGCGATTGTCGGATTTGCTGCATATCCGCGAAAGGGAAATTCCCATCATAGTCGGCTATATGGGAATTTCTCTGACAAAGGAGATGCGGTAAATACGGCAATCCCCGAGGGTTTCAAAACTGGTAAACTATAATAAATCTCATTAAAAAATAATTTTCCAGATTTTGAAACACTCTATCTAGGTTTATGCTGCCTGAACACCGGCAAATGCTCAAGTGGAGGCATTCTGTCCATTATTTATTAAAGCCGTATCCAGCGTGATAAATGGTCTTGTTTTGGAGAGACTCTGAATAATTTCGTAGTTTTTCTTGGCGAAGCGTAGCCATAAAAATCGCGTCTGTCTAAGCGAGGTACGAGCGAGTTTCGCGATTTTGGCTTAAGCGAGCCTTAGAAAAACAAGAAATTATTCACCGGAACGGAAAAACAAGACCATTTATCATCCCTTCATCAACATAACATCATAATTGTGCTGAACAGTTACTCAAAGCCCTTATCAAACATGGAGATACGCCTGCTGTGCCTTCCACCGTCAAATGGAGTAGCTAGCCACGTCTTCACCATCTCAAAGGCGAGTGCTGGTCCAATTACCCTTCCACCCATGCACAGTATATTTGAATCATTATGGCGGCGGCTCATCTCAGCGGTAAATATTTCATGACACAACGCTGCCCGAATTCCCTGATGCCTGTTGGCAGCCAGGGACATGCCAATACCGGTTCCGCAAATGAGGATGCCTCGCTCCGCCTCTCCATCCAGGATACTTGAGCATACCTTCTCAGCATATTCAGGATAGTCAACGGACTCAGAGGAAAAACAGCCCTTGTCCAAAACTTCCTGGCCTTCTTCTTCAAGAAGAGCAACTACAAGTTCTTTCAGCTCGAATCCGCCGTGATCCGCACCTATGGCTACTTTCATTAAAAAACCTGTGCAATCAATCTGCAAATTTTTTGAATATTAACACTGCATTGGTCCCTCCAAAGCCAAAGGAATTGGACATTACATAGTTAAGATCCATCTTCCTTGACTCATTGGGAACATAATCAAGGTCACACTCCTCATCAGGGTTTTCATAATTTATGGTGGGAGGCACAATACCATCTTCAATGGCCTTTACACAAAATACTGCCTCTACGCCTCCAGCCCCGCCAAGAAGATGTCCTGTCATGGACTTGGTAGAACTCACGGGTATCTTGTATGCACTTTCACCAAAGACCGTCTTTATAGCTGCTGTCTCGCAGGAATCATTAAGCGGTGTGCTTGTACCGTGGGCATTGATGTAATCAATGTCTTCAGGTCTTATCCCTGCGTCCTCAAGTGCCATCTGCATACACCTGACACCGCCTTCACCGTCTGATGGCGGGGCAGTCATGTGAAAGGCATCACCGGTAAGGCCGTAACCTACCACCTCTGCCCTGATCTTTGCCCCCCGTGCCTTTGCATGTTCCAGCTCTTCAAGAATCAGGATTCCTGCCCCCTCACCGATGACAAACCCGTCCCTCTCCTTGTCAAAGGGCCTGGATGCCCTTTCAGGTTCATCATTTCTGGTGGACAGTGCCTTAAGAGACGAAAACCCTGCCAGCGCAAGCTGAGTGATAACAGACTCTGTACCACCGCAGATCATCACATCACTGACACCCCTCTGAATCATCTTGAAGGCATCACCTGTGGCATGGGTACCTGCGGCACATGCGGTGCAGACAACTGTGTTTGGCCCCTTGGCGCCAAACATGATTGATATCTGCCCTGAGGCCATATTTGGAATGGCCATGGGAATAAAAAACGGACTTACCCTCCGCGCCCCACGTTTAACCAGCACATCCCTGAAGAATTCTATTGATCCAAGGCCACCAAGCCCGCAACCGGTGTGTACACCTACACGGTTGGCATCAACCTCTGACATATCCAGCCCGGCATCTTCAATTGCCATGCGGGATGCGGCTATTCCCATCTGAACAAACGGGTCAACACGCTTAACCAGCTTTTCAGGCATGAAGTCAGCAGGGTTAAACCCTGTAACCTCCCCTGCAATACGGGACGGATACCCCTCACAGTCAACCTTTGTGACCGGTCCTATACCGGACTTGCCATCAACAATATTCTTCCATGATTCTTCAAGCCCGATACCAACCGGACACAGAAGACCAAGGCCGGTAACCACTACTCTGCGATTACAGTTTTTTTGAGTCATCACGTGAACCTGCGCTGGCGCGCAGCCAGCATATCAGCCCTTGTGGCTGTTAATGAAATCAATGGCGTCCTGGACAGTTGCCATCTTCTCTGCATCTTCGTCGGCTATCTCTACACCAAACTCCTCTTCCATTGCCATTACAAGCTCAACCAGGTCAAGAGAGTCAGCGCCAAGATCATCAACAAATGATGCCTGGGGCACTACCTTGTCCTTGGAGACACTGAGCTGGCTTGCAATTATATCAATCATCTTTTCCTGAATACTCATAGTTTTCCTCCTGTATCATATATAAACGTGGAT
>JALWJV010000297.1:1179-2975 GCA_026996955.1 Deltaproteobacteria bacterium | reverse complement strand
TCATTGAAAATACCCAGCGTGACCTTAACATCGCCCTTATGAATGAGCTTGCAATAATTTTTAACAGGCTTGGCATTGACACACATGCGGTGCTTGAGGCTGCCGGCACCAAGTGGAACTTCCTTCCTTTCAGGCCGGGCCTTGTGGGGGGGCATTGCATTGGAGTGGACCCGTATTATCTTACTTACTGTGCCCAGCAGTCAGGTTACAGGCCCGAGGTCATACTTGCAGGCCGCAGGATAAATGACACAATGGGCGCCTACATAGCACAGCGCACCGTCAAGGAGCTGATTCACGCAGGGGTGAGAGTCCAGGGCGCAAGGGTGGTGATCATGGGGCTTACATTCAAGGAAAACTGCCCTGACATCAGGAATACAAAGGTGCTGGATATTGTTGATGAACTCAATGAATATGGCATCACCCCGCTGATTCACGATCCGGTTGCAGACCCCAAAGAGGCAATGGATGTATATGGCATCAAGCTCCTCAGGGAGCTGCCGGCAAGCACGGACTGCGCCATTATTGCTGTGGCTCACGATGAATACAGAAAACTGGGGGCGGGGGCTGTGCGCGATATGCTTATGCCTGACAGGGGTATTGTAATAGATGTAAAGGCGCTCTTTTCAAGAAAGGATTTTCCAGAGGAGAGCGTCAGGTACTGGAGGCTCTAACCTTAGAGGAAAGGGGGTGCACACGATGTCGTCAAAACTTTCTCCAAGTGACAGGAAATTTCTGCTTGGCGTGGCACGGGAGGTTATACGAAGCGAGCTTTCTGGCGAGCCTTTTACCATGCCGTCTGTTCCTGCATCACCAGCGCTTAATGAACACCGGGGCGCCTTTGTCACCCTCCATGAACATGGACAGCTCAGGGGATGCATAGGAAATTTCATGAGCACAAAACCCCTTTATGAAACCGTAGCGGATATGGCCATTTCCGCTGCTTTTCATGATCCGAGGTTCATGCCCCTGAGGCCGGAAGAGTTTGGAGAAATAGATATTGAAATATCTGCCCTGACCCCCCTTGAACCAATTGATGATGTGGAGAAGATCCAGGTGGGAGTACACGGGATCTATCTGATAAACGGGCCTAACCGCGGGGTGCTGTTGCCCCAGGTTGCCACTGAATACGGTTGGGACAGGTACACATTTCTGGATCAGACCTGTCTCAAGGCTGGTATGGGGCCAGGGTGCTGGCGCGATCCCGGCACACAGATTTTAATTTTCAGCGCCGACGTGTTTGGAGAGAAATCCGAAGGGCTTATGTAGCCTATTGTTTCAACTTCAGGCTCAGGCGCCGCATGAGCAGCCAGAGGCAGGAGATACGGGCCTGTCAGATGTAACCACAAAGCGTGCGCCTGAGTTGCATGCGCAACCGCCTTCCTCAGAACTGTCCGGCTCAACAAAATCAATGGTTATGTTGCCTGTTTCCTCAAGCAGGTCCTTGTGAATCAGGAAATTAATGCCCTGATGGCTGAATAGCCTGTCTTCTTCCGTGGCTTCATCAAGTATAATGCTAAGGGCTGCTCCACTGCAGCCTGCTTCCATTACAGTTACTCGGATGTCTGAGTCAATCTTGTTTTTTTCCAGAAATTCTTTGATTTTTTGTTCTGCTTCGGGGGTAACTTTAATCATAGGTGTCTTCTGTCTCCCTTTGACCTAAGTTGAGCGTTTCAAAATGGGAAAATTATTTTTTCAGTGGAGTTGAAAGGAGTTATATCAATGAAAGCTTTCCAATTTTGAAACCCTTCGGGATTGCCAGCTTCACTGCATCTCCTTTGTCATCGGTCTTCCTACAT
>JALWJV010000297.1:742-1169 GCA_026996955.1 Deltaproteobacteria bacterium | reverse complement strand
TAGCCTACTATAGTGGGAAGCCCTCTTTCGCGGATATGCAGCAAATCTGACAATCGCACAACTTAGGTTTGAATTATAAATTTCTAAAAGTTACCTCCGAATATAAAGACTATTTTGAAAAATTGCACTACTTGTTGATAAGCCCCAGGATATCCTGGGCATTCTGGTATTCTCTGTATCCCTCGATCATGCACTGATGAATGGCTGCCTGGTCAAGTTCCAATCTTGACGGGAGTTCTGGATTTATCCTGTATCTGAAGCCGTCCACACCTACACCTATCCCAAGCTGCACGGTGAGTATATCACTCATTGCAAGAAGGGCTGAGAGATCATCCTGAATGTAAAGGTCAGGATCGTGGTGATTGCGAACCGCCCGGACCACGTCAGGCGGAAATTCCCATTTGCGCAGTATGTCCGAGCCTATAAC
>JALWJV010000297.1:0-732 GCA_026996955.1 Deltaproteobacteria bacterium | reverse complement strand
GCCTATAACTGCATGATCACCTCCAAGAACCTGCCACTCTGCCTCGGAAAATGTAATTTCCTGGCTGTTTGCCTTTGTGACAATCTCCTTCAGCCTGGGCCCTACGTACAAATGCATTACTGTTTTCCCAATGTCGTGCAGCAGCGCAGCAGTGAATAGCACTGCAGGCTCGGGATACTTACAGTATTTTGCCACAATCTCTGAAATAATAGCGCACCCCATGGCATGTGCCCACAGGTCTTGTGCAGTCATGTTGTAGCCTTCGATATCCTTTGCAAGAAAGGGCATGCTTGCACTTGCAACCAAGACCTGTCTGACCTGCTGCTGGCCCAGTAAAGCCAAGGCGGTATCCAGGCTGGTGACCTGTCTTGACAGGCCGAAATGGGCTGAATTGGTGAGGTGAAGTATGTTGGCGGTAATTGCCTGGTCATATTTTATGACCTCGGCAAGCTGTTCCATTGTGGTGTTGGGGTCATCCAGCAGCTTCATTGCCTTTTGAACAACTTCAGGGAATGCTGGAAGCGCACCCAGGGAATCAAAAATATAATCGAGGGTGAAATCCGTTGGAGAAAAGTCGTTCATATACTGACCTCCCGACCATCAGACAGTATTACCTTCAAAACGTCAGAACCGGCTTCCAGAAGTGCTGATCTGTCAAAGCTGCCCCCAACATGTTCAGCGTGGATGGGCATGTTGTTTTTCTGGAGGATTTTTTTTGCAGCAGCATAAAGT
>JALWJV010000296.1 GCA_026996955.1 Deltaproteobacteria bacterium | reverse complement strand
GAGTGGAGGAATATGGAGCCGTAAGTGCCCTTGCCAATGTGGCGGTCATGGATGAAAACAGGGCACTTGATGCCCGCATAGAATCAGGGACAGTTCGTGTGCAACTTCTCGACAGTGCAGGCACAGCGGTTCAGACCAGTGATATCGCCTTTGACAGGGATACTGATTCCCTGGATGATATTCTGGATCAGATAGATGATATTGATGGCATTCATGCCTGGGTGGAAAATGACCTGGTGCATATCGAGTCTGAAAATGAGGGTTATACAGTGTCTCTTGATGACACCGTAGCTGGAAATACGGATTTTTTGAGTTTTTTAGGGCTTGGATCAGGTGCAGCCGCTGAAAGCCATGACGGCACTCTTAAGGTGGAAAGGACCTTTGATGTAATAAGTTCCTATGATACCGGGGTCACAACAGGCGCCAATTTTTCAATAGACGTGATGGATGAGGATGGCAATATCCTGAATCCTCCAGCCCCTTCCTACCCTTTCACCCTTAATGCCAATGACTCCCTTTCAGATGTGGCTGATGCAATAGATGCTGTCCCCTATCTATCAGCCGAGGTGGTAAATGGCAGGCTTCGCATTTCAGCCCAAGGCACAGGAGAGCGTTTTTACATAAGGGCTGATAATACAGGGCTGTTTGATTATGTGGGCCTTTCCACCCCGCTTGGCGGCGTGCTGAGCCCTGCCAATAATATGAATGCCCTGGATATCAGGGACCTTAACACCTATACGGTTACAGAACTTGATGGCGCCACATTGAACGAATTTTACCAGGGGCTTGTCGGCACAGTAGGTATCCATTCCAGGGGATTTCAGATGGAATATGATTTTGCCAAGGCCAGTGTTGATGAACTTGAGACCAGGCGCGACGATGTGTCCGGTGTCTCTCTTGATGAGGAGATGTCTGACCTCATCAAGTTTCAGCATGCATATACAGCAGCTGCAAAGCTCATAAAGGCCGCAGACGAGATGTTCCAGTCTTTGCTCCAGGCAAAGTAAAAGGTCTGAAGAGACCAGCGAGCAGTTAAAGTAAAGGCGTTAAGCCAGGGAGGTGATGCCGTGCGCGTTACCATGAATTCACTTTATGACAGAATCAACACAGACCTTTCCAGGCTGGTTGAGAATCAGGCAAAGACAAATGCCTCTATATCTTCAGGCAAGATTTACCGAAGACCTTCGGATGCCCCGGTGAATCTCACACATGCGCTGGGGTACAGGAGCGAGCTTTCTGATACAAAACAGTTTTCCAGGAATATTGTTTTTGGCCAGGGATGGGTACAGGCAACAGAGACTGCCATGCGGCAGGTGCAGGACAGGCTTACCAGGGCACATGAGCTTGCAGTGGAGGGGGCAAATGATACACTGAATGCCACTGACAGGCGTGCCATTGCCGACGAGGTAAAGGTAATTCTTGAAGAGGTGGTCTCCATTGCCAATACCAGCATAGGCGGGCGGTACATTCTGGCCGGGTCGCGTACCAAGGGGTACGATAACGGAGAGACCCCGTTCATGCTGGACAAGTATGGACAGGTTACCTACAACGGCAATGAGGAGGATTTTTCCATTGATATAGGGACCGGACAGACCCAGAAGATCAACCTTGATGGCAAGACAGCCCTTGTCCAGAGCGGTGCATTTGAGGCGCTTGACATGCTCCAGGACGCCCTTAATGCCAACAGCCAGCACAGCATAGAGACAGCCATTGAAGACCTTAGTGTGAGCATGGAGTATGTAACTAGGCAGACAGCCAAGCTGGGTGCCATGGGAAATACTCTTGAAAAAAAGGAAGAGCTTTCAACATCCCTCTCCCTCACCATTGAGGAGCGTCTGTCCGATGTGGAGGACACCGACATTATCAGGGCCATCTCAGACCTCAAGACGCTTGATGCAGGGTATCAGGCAGCGCTTGCAGCCGCATCCAAGGTTATGAAGATGAGCCTTGCCGATTTTGTGTAAAACCACTTCTCTTTTTACCAGTCGCCAAGTTTCAGGATAGCTGGTATATAGTACCCACCAAATTTATTTTTTCGAGTGAGTACTGTATGGAAACCTGCTACATAGTTGACACCCATGCCCATCTGGACATGAAACCCCTTTCATCAGATGTGGATGCTGTCATAAGGCGTGCATCTGATGACGGTGTCAGACAGATTATAACAATCGGCATTGACAAGCTCTCTTCAAAAAGGGCTGTTGAAATAGCCTCTGAACACCCTAATGTATATGCCTCGGTGGGTATTCATCCCCATGATGCAGCAAAAAGTGACATCGATGTCATTGAGTTCCTGCAAGAACTTGCATCCAGCCACAGCGACAAGGTGGTAGCATGGGGAGAGGTCGGGCTTGATTACGCAAAGGAATACTCACCCCGCCACATCCAGAAGGATATCTTTGCCAGGCAGATTTCGGCAGCCTCTGCCCTGTCTCTTCCTCTCATTATTCATGCCAGAGATGCCAATAATGACGCCCTGGATATACTTGCCTCAGAGCTTGAGCCAGGAGCAAAAGGCGTCTTTCACTGTTTTTCCGGAGACATTGACGTTGCCCGCCGGGTGCTTGATATGGGGTTTTATATTTCAGTTACCGGGGTAGTCACTTTCAAAAATGCCCAGGGCCTCAGGGATGTGGTGGCGTTCTGTCCTTCAGATCGCCTGCTTGTGGAGACCGACGCTCCATTTCTCTCCCCTGTACCCTTTCGCGGCAAGCCCAATGAGCCTGCAAGGGTAAGCCTGGTGGTTAAGGCGGTTGCTGATATCAAGGAGGTTTCAACACGGGAGGCTGCATGCTTCACAACACAGAATGCACAGGACCTTTTCAAACTTCCCGCACTCTGATACTTGCCTCTGCCTCTCCAAGGCGAAGAGAGCTTCTTGCTGCCGCTGGAGTAAAATTTTCAGTAGAGCCAAGCCTAGCCCAGGAGCCCCCTGCAGAGAAGGGGCGGGATCCCCTTGGTTATGCCTCGGAAAATGCGAGGATTAAGGCTATGGAAGTGGCATCGCGCTTCCCGGATGCTGCTGTCATAGGTGCAGATACCATTGTTGTGCTGGAAGACAAGATCCTTGGCAAACCATCCGGCCCTGGGCAGGCAGTGGAGATGCTGTCCAGTCTGTGTGGCAGGGAGCATACGGTTATAACCGCATGCTGCCTTGCCGGGATAAACGGTAGCCGCATGTTTCACGCACAAACCCGTGTCTGGCTTGCCGCCCAGGACAGAGCCGTTGTTGAAGCCTATGTGGCAGGAGGCGAGCCGCTTGACAAGGCTGGAAGCTACGCTGTTCAGGGCTGTGGAGCCTTTATGGTGTCACGGCTTGAAGGGTCATATACCAATGTGGTTGGTTTTCCAATGGAGATGGTGATTCCGGTGTTGCTTCAAGAAGGGGTCATCAGTGTGAGAAAATGAGTTTTATAACTGAAAATCTTGAAAGGATTCGCGAAGAGATTGCACATGCCGCCAGTAGTTCAGGCAGGAAGCCTGGGGATATTACCCTGGTGGCTGTCAGCAAGAGAAAACCGGTATCTGCCATACTTGATGCACTGTCCCACGGGCAGAGCGTGTTCGGGGAAAATTACGTTCAGGAGGCAGCCGGAAAGATTGAAGAGCTTCGGGACAGGCGTTCTGAAATAAGCTGGCATTATATCGGCCATCTTCAGCGCAACAAGGCTAAAAAGGCCGTAGAGCTCTTTGATTTTATTGAGGCTGTTGACAGTATCAGGCTGCTTAAGGTCCTTAGCCGTCATGCACAGCAGGCTCAAAAGGTAATGCCTGTTCTTCTCCAGGTAAATATCGGTGCAGAAGAAAGCAAGGCCGGTATCCTGCCCTCTGATCTGGAGCCCTTTGTGGAGAGAATGTTATCAGAGGAGCTTCCCGGTGTTGACGTTCAGGGGTTGATGATTCTTCCCCCCTGGAGTCCTGAGCCGGAGGAGTCCAGGTCGTGGTTTGTAAAGGCAAGAAAGCTCAGGGATTCGCTCTCCGAAAGGTTTGATGAACTTGACCTGAGGCATCTATCAATGGGTATGTCAGGTGATTTTCAAATCGCCATTGAAGAGGGCGCAACCATTGTCAGGGTCGGGACAGCACTTTTTGGGGCACGAGAACCCCGCTAATGCTATAGAAACAAAAGTTGTAACTGTTCAGCGTACTAATAATCATGGTTCGTAAATGGTCTTGTTTCTCCGTTCCGGTGAATAATTTCTTGTTTTTCCAAGGCTTGCTCTGCCAAAATCGCGAAACTCGCTGGTCCCTCGCTCAGACAGACACGATTTTGTGGCTACGCTTCGCCAGGAAAAACTACGAAATTCTTCAAAGTCACTCCAAAACAAGACCATTTACTACGCTGAGTAGATACCAAAAGTTAAGGGTAGATCATGTACGAGATATTTATAAAAACACATTTTTCATCAGCACATTATCTTAGAAATTATCCTGGTAACTGCGAGCATCTTCACGGCCATAACTGGGATGTAGAGGTGGTGGTTGGCGCTGAAACCCTGAATGAAATAGATGTTGCAATAGATTTCAGGGATGTAAAGCGCATTGTAGCAGATATAATGGCTGAGCTGGATCACATAAATCTGAATGAGCATCCGGCATTTTCCAAGGCAAATCCCTCCTCGGAGCGGATAGCTGAATATATATTCAGTAAAGTGCGTCAGGGGGTGGAGCCATTTCCAGGGGTTCGGCCCATCCGGGTGAAGGTGTGTGAGACACCGGGATCGGGCGTTATCTATTATGAATAGATCCATCATTAATTTTAGCCGGTTAAAGTTCGTGTCAGAAAACGAAACCTTACGCATTTCAGAGACGTTCACGAGCCTTCAGGGGGAAGGGCTGCATATGGGCCTGCCCTGTTTTTTTATAAGGCTTGCCGGATGTAATCTTCACTGCAGGTATTGCGATACAGAATACGCCCGTTCAGGCGGGACGGAGGAGGAAATATCCGCTCTGATTGACCTCTGGAAGGACAGCAGGGTCTCTCTGGTCCAGGTTACAGGCGGGGAGCCGTTGTTGCAGCCTGGGGTTTATCCCCTCATGGAGGGGCTTCTGGACGCCGGTGCCAGCGTGCTTCTTGAGACCAATGGCTCCGTACCGCTTAATCAGGTGCCCTGGAAGGTGGTAAAGGTGGTGGATATCAAGACACCTGGAAGCGGCATGGAGGAGAGCTGGCATGAGGAAAACCTGCGCTGGCTTGCAGGCTACGATCAACTGAAGTTTGTGCTCACCAGCAGGCAGGACTATGAATGGGCATGCAGCCAGGTGAGGCGGTTGAATCTCAACAGCTACTGCAATGTCCTGTTCTCCGCAGCCTGGAATACCCTGCCCCCCAGCGTGCTGGCTGACTGGATTGTTGAAGATCGCATGGCAGTACGCTTTCAGTTGCAGCTTCACAAGGTGCTTTGGGGGGAAAAAACCGCACACTGAAACAGTTAAAAGCGTTGACATCTAGAACCATATATTGTAAAAGCAAGCGTTAGAATTTTATGAATGGGGCTTCATTTTGTACAAGTGCCTCATTTTCTTTTCAAATTAGCCCTCAGGGGGAAGGAGAACGATATGATTACCATTGATTTATCTTTCTGGGCGGAACTGATTTCAGTTCTCATCCTCATGGTAGTTCTCAATTCAATTCTTTTCAAACCCATCAGAAGGCACCTGGAAGAGCGCGAGGCAAAAATGGCTGCAATTGAAGCCGATGCCGAGAAGTATGAGCGCAATGCCCAGGAGCTTGTGGCCAACTACGACAGGAAGCTGGCCGAGGCTCGTGCCCAGGGTAAGAGTGAGTTAGAGAAGTTGAAGGGAGAGGCCAGAGAGGAGGAGCGACAGCTTCTGGAGGCTGCGCAAAAAGAGGCTGAAGCAAAGAAGAGCGAACTCATGTCTGAGCTTTCAGGACAGATCAGTGCAGTGAAGAAGGAACTTGATGCACAGTCCGAGGCCTTTGCTGTTGAGATCGCTCAAAAGCTGCTGGGGAGGGCTGTCTAAGATGAGGATTTTTAACAGGGAAATCAGTGGGTATGCCGTGGCTGGCGTACTGGCAGGGGCATATCTTGCCTTTGCAATGGTCACCGGGTTTGTAACAACCGGCCATGACACCGCCATTGCCAGCGAGGCTGCAGGCGAGCATGCGGTTGCCGAGCACTCTGCCGTAAAGGCAGAGCAGGCTGAGGCGCTTCATCAGGCAGAGGCCGAGGAACACGAGGGCTTTGGTGAGGGCGAGCCTGAGGGTCATGAAGGTGGTGGTCATGGCGGTCACGGTGAGCATCATGGTATTACCCACAGCCAGGTAATGAATTTCATCTGGCACTGTCTGAACTTCTCAATCCTCGTCATAGTACTGGTCAAGTACCTCAGAAAACCGATTTCTGATGGACTCAGGGGCCGTACTGAGCAGATCCAGGCAAGGTTTGACGAGCTCGAAGCCAAACGCAAAGAGGCTGAGAGGAAATACGCAGACTATGAGCGTAAGCTTTCAGGCCTGGAGGACGAGGCAAAGAAAATTTTAACCACCTTCGTGGAGCAGGGTCAGTCTGAAAAGGAAAAGATTATAACCCTTGCCCATGAAGCCGCTGAGCGCATCAAGGCACAGGCTGAGTTCTACGTCCAGCAGGAACTTGCCAAGGCAAAAGTAGCGCTTCAGAAGGAGATGGCAGATACAGCAGTTGCGGCTGCTGAGGAACTCATCAAAAAGAACCTGACTGAGCAGGATCATCACAAGCTCATCAGCGAATACCTTGAAAGGGTGGTGCAGAAAAATTGATTAGCACAGTATTAGCCAGAAGGTATGCAAAAGCGCTCTTCGCAGTTGGAAAGGAAGAGGGAAAACTGGAGGCATTCGCCCAGTCCCTGAACGAAATCAATTCCCTCCTGCAGGAGAGCCCGGACGTGGAGGCCGCCCTGGAAAGTCCCATTGTACCGCCTGAACTCAAGCGGGAAGTGGTTGACGAAATAGTAAAGGCGGCAGATTTCGAGGATTCATTGGCAAACTTTCTCCGGCTCCTTGTGGATCGGGGACGAATCCAGCACCTTAAATTAATTGCCGAGTCTTTTGAGGCTCTCATGGACGAGGAGACAGGCAGGGTACGTGCTACCGTGCGTACAGCAGTTCCTCTTCCAGATGACCTCAGGGAGCAGGTTGCATCTGCTCTTGCCCAGGCTACCGGCAAGGAAGTAATTTTAGTAACTGAAGAAGACCCGGATATCATTGGCGGCGTGGTTGCCCATGTAGGCGATGTTGTCTGGGACGGAAGTATAAAGAGTCAGCTTGCAGGCTTGAAAGAATCCATAGGGAGGGGTGAGCAAGGATAATGGCACAGATAAATGCATCAGAAATCAGCGACATCATAAAGAAGAGAATTCAGGACTTTGAAAAAACCGTTGATCTGGCAGAAACCGGTACGGTCCTGTCAGTAGGTGACAACGTTGCCCGCGTTTATGGAGTACGCAACTGTATGGCCATGGAGCTTCTCGAATTCCCTGGTGGAGTTATGGGACTGGCTCTTAACATCGAGCAGGATAACGTCGGTGTGGCCGTTATGGGCGACGTTGAGAACATTAAAGAGGGCGACCTTGTAAAAAGGACTGGCAAAATCGCCCAGGTTCCTGTTGGCGAGTGCATGCTGGGCCGTGTTGTTGACGGCCTCGGTAACCCCATTGACGGCCAGGGCCCCATCAACGCAACCGAGTTCCGCAGGATTGAGGAAAAGGCTCCCGGCGTTATTGACAGGAAGTCGGTTCATGAGCCCTGCTACACAGGCCTCAAGGCTGTTGACGCAATGACCCCTGTTGGCCGCGGCCAGCGTGAGCTTATCATTGGTGACCGTCAGATCGGCAAGACAGCAATTGGCGTTGACGCCATCATCGCCCAGAAGAACACTGATGTTTACTGCATCTATGTAGCAGTAGGTCAGAAGCAGGCTACAGTTGCCCTGGTTGTTGAGGCACTGAGAAAGGCTGGAGCAATGGAGTACACCACGGTTGTTGCATCAAGCGCCTCCGAGCCTGCATCCATCCAGTATCTCTCAGCCTTCTCCGGGACAGCGATGGGTGAGTACTTCCGTGACAGCGGACGTCATGCCCTGATTATATACGATGACCTTTCAAAGCAGGCGGTTGCTTACCGCGAGCTTTCACTGCTCCTCAGGCGTCCTCCAGGACGTGAGGCATATCCCGGTGACATTTTCTACAACCACTCAAGGCTCCTTGAGCGTTCATCCAAGCAGAATGACGAGCTTGGCGCAGGAAGCCTCACAGCTCTGCCCATCATCGAAACCCAGCAGGGTGACGTTTCTGCATACATTCCAACAAACGTTATCTCCATTACAGACGGCCAGGTTTACCTGGAGCCTTCACTGTTCTTTGCCGGCGTAAGGCCTGCAATCAACGTTGGTCTCTCTGTATCCCGAGTCGGTGGTGCCGCCCAGGTCAAGGCTATGAAGCAGGTTGCCGGTACCCTGAGGCTTGACCTAGCCCAGTATCGTGAGCTTGCAGCATTCGCCCAGTTCGGTTCCGATCTTGACGCTGCAACACAGGCTCAGCTCAGAAGGGGTGAGAGACTGGTTGAGATCCTGAAACAGCCTCAGTACCAGCCGCTTCCAATGGAGAAGCAGGTTACCATCCTCTTCGCAGGTACAAAGGGTCTCCTGGACGATCTGCCAGTTGACAGCCTGGCTGATTTTGAGAAGGAACTGTACGACTTCGTTGAGTCAAAACACCCGGACATCTTCACTGAGCTTGCAGAGAAACAGGAGATCAGTGACGCTCTCGAGCAGAAAATGAAGTCGGCTATCGAGGAATTCAAGAAAGATTTCAAGACCAGCCGTAACCTCTAAAATAAGGGGATTGAATTCAGATGCCTTCTCTAAAAGACATTCAACTAAAAATCCAGGGCGTTAAGAAGACGCAGCAGATCACCAAGGCCATGAACATGGTCGCTGCTGCCAAACTTCGCGGCGCCCAGGAACGCATGGAGGAGTTTCGCCCCTATGCTGACAAGTTCGCCTCGGTGATGGGCGAGCTGTCCGGCAGCGCCAATCCAAGTGCCTTCCCACTGATGGCGGAGAGAGAGGTGAAGAAAAGTCTTCTGCTTGTTGTCACCTCTGACAGGGGGCTTTGCGGAGCTTTTAACTCAAATATCCTAAATGCTTCGGAGAAGTATCTTCAGAAGGAAAAGGACGCAGGCAGAGAGCCTGTGGTGGCATGCATCGGTAAGAAGGGTGCAGCCTATTTCAAGCACACATCCTATGATATCGTTCATGAGGTTACCGACTGCATGAGCGATGTGCAGATGCTCACAGCACGGCAGGTGGGCTCAGAACTTATAAGGATGTTCCTTGCTGAAGATATAGATCAGGTGAAGCTGGTTTATGGAAGATTTGTCAATGTTGCCGTTCAAAAGCCAACATTCAGGCCCATACTGCCCATAACAGCCGAAAACCTAACAGAAGGCAAGGCTGACGAGGGAGAAGAAGAAGGCCCCAAGGCAACATACATTTATGAGCCAGCTCCTGAGGAGATACTGAACCAGCTGATGCCAATGTTCGTAAACGTGCAGATCATGGCGGCAATGCTGGAGACGGTTGCCAGTGAGATGGCAGCCCGAATGACCTCTATGGATAATGCCACCAACGCCTGTTCAGACATGATTGAAGAGCTGACCCTTATGTTTAACAAGGCAAGGCAGGCAGCAATTACAGGCGAGCTTATGGACATCGTAGGTGGCGCCGAGGCACTCAAGGGATAATTAACTAACGAATTTAACTGGCAAGCAAATGCCGGGGAGGTATAAGTAAAATGGCAAACGTAGGCAAAATAGCCCAGGTTATTGGCCCTGTTGTTGACGTCGAGTTTGAACCGGGGCAGCTACCCAACATATTGAACGGTCTGCTGGTATCCAACCCAGCTATCAGTGATGAAGAAGATAACCTCTACATTGAGGTTGCTCAGCACCTCGGTGACAACATGGTACGCTGCATCGCCATGGACACCACCGACGGTCTGGTTCGAGGCATGGAGGCAAAGGATACAGGCGCTCCCATTCAGATTCCTGTTGGTGAGCCCACACTCGGACGTATTATGAACGTTGTTGGCTGGCCTGTTGATGGTCTTGGGCCAATCGACGACACCAACAAGATGCCTATTCACCGCAAGGCACCTGAGTTCGTAGAGCAGGATACTACAGTTAATGTTCTTGAAACAGGTATTAAGGTTATTGACCTTCTGGTTCCGTTCCCCCGCGGTGGTAAAATGGGACTGTTCGGCGGTGCTGGTTGTGGAAAGACCGTTATCATGATGGAGATGGTTCACAACATCGCCATGCAGCACGGTGGTATCTCAGTTTTCTGCGGCGCAGGTGAGCGTACCCGTGAAGGAAACGACCTGTACCACGAGATGAAGGACTCTGGAGTTCTTCCAAAGGCTGCTCTGATTTACGGGCAGATGACTGAGCCTCCTGGAGCACGCGCAAGGATCGGCCTCACCGGTCTGACTGCAGCGGAGTACTTCCGTGATGAGCAGGGTCAGGATGTGCTCTTCTTTATTGATAACATCTTCCGTTTCACCCAAGCTGGTTCTGAGGTTTCAGCGCTCCTTGGACGTATTCCTTCTGCGGTTGGTTATCAGCCAACTCTTGCCACTGACCTTGGTGCCCTTCAGGAACGTATTACATCTACCAACAAGGGCTCAATTACAGCTGTTGAGTGTGTTTACGTTCCTGCTGACGACTTGACAGACCCCGCACCTGCTACAACATTTGCTCACCTTGACGGTACAGTTGTTCTTTCCCGTCAGATCGCTGAGCTCGGTATCTATCCTGCTGTTGACCCGCTTGACTCAACATCCAGGATTCTTGATCCCAACGTACTCGGTGAGGAGCACTACTCTGTAGCGCGTAACCTGCAGCAGACACTGCAGAAATACAAAGACCTCCAGGACATCATCGCCATTCTCGGTATGGACGAGCTCTCTGATGAGGATAAGCTCACAGTTCAGAGGGCACGTAAGTGCCAGAGGTTCCTCTCTCAGCCCTTCCACGTAGCTGAGACCTTTACCGGTATGCCCGGTAAGTACTGCAAGGTTGAGGACACAGTACGCGGCTTCAAGGAAATCCTTGAAGGTAAGTATGATGACCTTCCCGAGACAGCGTTCTACATGGTAGGTACCATTGAGGAAGCTGTTGAAAAGGCCAAAAACTCATAAGATACCGGCAGAACCTGAACCCAGGTTGAGAGGATAACTGATATGGCCAATAAATTATTACTTGAAGTAGTCACCCCCAGCCGCCAGGTGGTCAACGAGGAAGTTGATCTCGCTACTGCTCCTGGAGCAGACGGTGTGTTCGGTGTAATGGCGAACCATGCACCGTTGCTCGCCACTATGGCTATTGGGGAGATGCACTATGAAAAAGATGGCACAGTCGTCAGGTTGGCTCTCAGTGGAGGTTTTTGTGAGGTATCCAATAATCGCATGACCATTCTCGCTGAGTCAGCCGAGCCTGTAGAGGACATTGATGTTGAAAGGGCTCTGAAGGCGAAGGAACGTGCTGAAAGGCGGCTGCAAGCTGCTGCACAGGCCAAGGAAGATATAGACATGGCGCGTGCACAGGCAGCGTTGGCAAGGGCTATGAACAGGCTCAAACTTGCCGGTCGCGAATAAGCGCAAAGAGTATAACTTTTGAAAAATTCAAGGGGACGGATAGTTACCGTCCCCTTTTTTTGTGTTTTTTAAGTGAGGCAATCAGTTTTAGCTGTGTCGTCCTACCGTGTCCCTAAACAGTCTTTCCCGAAACAAGACGATTCACAACAGTGAATAGATACGATTTTGTAAATGTTGCCACATTGCCCATTCCCGGACTTTCCGGATTTTTCGTGTCCAAAATAAATTACTTTATATTCCCTTTATTTGCCTTATAATCATTGTAACTGTTCAGCGAATTTATCTTAATAAGGTAGGTAAATGGTCTTGTTTTTCCGTTCCGGAGAATAATTTCTTGTTTTTCTAAGGCTTGCTCCGCCAAAATCGCGAAACTCGCTCGTGCCTCGCTCAAACAGACGCGATTTTTCTGGCTGCGCTTCGCCAAGAAAAACTACGAAATTCTTCAGAGTCACTCCAAAACAAGACCATTTACCACGCTGAATAGATACTAATCATTCTTGAAAAAACATTATTGAAACTGGATTGAGCGATTGTCGGATTTGTTGCATATACGGGAATGAGGATTTGCCATTATAGTCGGCTAGATGGTATTCGTCTGGCAAAGGAGATGCAGTGAATACTGCAATCCCGGAGGATTTCAAAAGTCAAACAGCATGACAGATGTAACTCCTTTGAATATCATAGAAAATCATTTTTTCAAACTTTTGGAACGCTCAATTTAGGTTGAAACTATTGCAGGGGTGCGTCCATGAAGTCACCAAATTCAACAGGGGTTTGCGCAGTGATACTTGCCGCTGGCAAG
>JALWJV010000295.1 GCA_026996955.1 Deltaproteobacteria bacterium | reverse complement strand
GTCTATATAATGTTCCAGGACGGTTTTCAAAGATTTATGCCACAGGGCATGAAGTGGCTCAAGGCCGGAGTCTGATTCCGGAACAATGACAGGTGCCCATGAGCGCACTTCGCACAGATATTTGATAAAGGATACCGATGCGGCAGGCATGTCACAGGCAAGTATCAGCACCCGCGGCCCCCGTGCCAGTGACAGGGCTGTGTGTATTCCGCCAACTGGCCCCTTTGAGGGGATAATGTCCTGATATACAGGCACTCCAAACTCCCTGTACCCGTTCTTTGCACCGGCTACAATAAAGACATCGTTTGAGACGGCAGATGCGGCCTCAAGGACTGCCTCAAGCACATTACGGTTTTCTGTCCAGGCAGCAAGTGCCTTGTCTGAACCGAAACGGCTGCTCTGCCCCCCGGCAATTACAGCACAGGAAATTTTTGAATTACAAAGTGGTTGATTTTCCATTTTACCATTCAGCGATTGGTGATTCCCGGTGCCAAGATCAGGCAATAAATGATTGGTCATTCATTTTTTTCTTGATAAGAGTGAAAGTGAAGCCCTATTCAGTGAATAACATTGTGCCATGTGCGCATCTTCTCGGTATCCTGAATAATAAAAAATCAGTACGTTGCCCTAGCATAATAAAGCCAAAATTGCAATAACTGGGTAAAAATACAAATTTTTACCTGGGAGAACAGTAAAGTGCGCGCCCATGCGGAGGAATTTGGAAGACGCTCATTATTTTATTGCATTCTCCATTTTTTTATGTTTAATACACACTTGGCAGCGCACAATATGTATTTCTGCCAGGCTGATTTGAGCCCATGTGCGCTGTGTATTTCAGGCGTTCCTGCCTGCCCTCGTTTGCACCATCTGAAGATGAATCACGGTACGATGTCCTATCTACCTGATTTAACATATATTTATGCGAACAAGAATAGAAAATCCGGCTTTTTTTTAATCCCTTGACATTTTCAAATATTGATAATATATATCCTTCTGTGTTTTACTGAGCGGAGATTCATTAGCTGCGGTTACCCGTCATAGGTTCCGTTTACAGGGTTCAGATGCCTGATTTAGAGGTTTCCGGGTGCTCTGCGGTATACAAACGGCCTTGCTGGATTGTGGGGAAGGCTTACAGAATATTCATTGTTGTACTTATTTACTAACCGAAAGGAGAGATTGAAAAATGGCACTAGTTAATCCGCATGGTTCAAAAAAGGAGCTTATGCCTCTTCTTCTCAAGGGAGCAGAGAGAGACGAAGAGATTAAACGCGCAGAAGGCATGAAGCGTCTGGACATCACCTCAAAGGAATCAGGTGACATCCTTATGCTCGGCATGGGTGCATTCACCCCGCTGAACGGCTTCATGGTTAAGGAAGACTACGACGGTGTTGTAGAGGATATGAAGCTGCGCAAGGTTGATCCGGGCACAATGTGGCCCCTGCCTGTGACTCTGGCACAGGATGATGTAAGCGGTATCAGCGAGGGTGACGAGGTTGCACTCTACGATAAGGAAACAGGCGATCTCATGGCTACCATGAAGATTGAGTCAATCTGGGAGCCTGACAAGAGAAAAGAGTGCGAGATGTGCTTCAAGGGTGCTGGCCCTGACTCAGAGAGGTTCTGGGAAGTTGCAGAAGAGGACCATCCTGGTGTTCAGCAGGTTCTCGGTTCCGGCAAGTACTACATTGGCGGCCCCATCAAGGCACTCAGTGAGAAAGATTTCAAGCAGAAGTATGGCGATGCATACATGCATCCGGCAGTAGCAAGGGGCATCTTTGAGGATCGCGGCTGGTCAACAGTTGCAGCATTCCAGACCCGTAACCCCATTCACCGCTCACACGAGTTCCTGACCAAGATCGCTCAGGAAGTTCTGGACGGTGTATTCATCCACGCCCTTGTTGGAAAGCTCAAAGAGGGTGACATTCCCGGTGAAGTAAGGATGAAGTGCTACAAGGCACTCCTTGATAACTACTACAACATGGAGCGCACAGTGCTTGGTGTTTATCCTCTTGAAATGCGCTACGGCGGACCAAAAGAGGCACTGCTTCATGGTATCTTCCGTCAGAACTTCGGATGCTCACACCTCATCGTAGGCCGTGACCACGCCGGTGTTGGTGACTTCTATGGCCTCTTCGAGGCTCAGGAAATCTTCGATACACTCTGGGATGGAGCTCTCGAGCTTCAGTGCCTGAAGATTGACTGGACATTCTGGTGCCATAAGTGTGGCGGTATGGCTTCTCTCAAGACCTGTCCACACGACAAGGAAGACCGCGTTGTTGTATCCGGTACCAAGTTCCGCCGCATCATGAGCGAAGGAAAGCCCGAGGACGTTCCACCCGAATTCAGCCGTCCAGAGGTTCTTGCCATTCTTGCCGAGTACTACTCAGATCCGGAAGCCAGGAAGGCCAAGGTCAAGAAGGGTGCTTTCGAGGACCTCAAATAGAACTGGTAATGCATGAGTGGAGGGCTGCTCAAGCCCTCCATTATGAATATTTTGGTGGCCAGGGCTTCCATGCCCGGGCCGGTACTACATAACCTTTAACAAAAAATCAGGAGGTATTAAAATGCCAAGCTTTGTCAACCCCGAAAAGTGTGACGGTTGCAAAGGTGGGGAGAAGACTGCGTGCATGTACATCTGCCCCAACGACCTCATGGTTCTCAATCCCGATGAGATGAGGGCCTACAACCAGGAGCCGGATCAGTGCTGGGAGTGCTACTCTTGCGTAAAGATCTGCCCCCAGGGCGCTATTGAAGTACGCCACTATGCTGATATCGCTCCTATGGGCGGTTACTGCCAGCCAATGATGGGTACAGATTCAATTATGTGGACCATCAAATTCCGTAACGGCAACATGAAGCGCTTCAAGTTCCCCATCAGGACAACACCTGAAGGCTCAATCAAGCCTTACGACGGTAAGCCCTCTCCCGGTGCAGATGCTCTGGGTAATGGTGCTCTCTTCACCGAGGAGAACAGCGGCAGGGTTACCTCAACTCCCGCTGACTACGAC
>JALWJV010000294.1 GCA_026996955.1 Deltaproteobacteria bacterium | reverse complement strand
AAACAAGAAATTCTTCACCGGAACGGAAAAACAAAACCATTCACGAATCCTTATTACTGTTAATACGCTGAACAGTTACAATTACGGATATACACTGAATATGGTTATCATAAGGCAGTATGCCTGATTTACAGCTCATACAGGGTGTCGTCAACGCTGGGACGCATGTACTTCTTTCTGAAACCCTTAAGCCCCTTGCCCTTTCCCATCTGTTTGAAAAGATCATCTCCATCAAGCAGGTCACCCATCTCCTCCTCGATCTTGTCCGGATCTTCGCCTGCCTCCATCCTGCTTATTGCCTCCTCCATGGGGCCGCCAATCTCAAGCCCTGTGGCAGACATGAGCTTTCTCATCATGGCTGCTGCCTGGCGCGGGTCATCCTCATCTATGTTTTCAAACTCCGAGGCCATTGACATCATGGCCTGTTCCAGTTTGCTCTCGTCAATATCAGGCATGAAGTCGTCATCTTCTTCCTGCCGGTTTTTGGATATGGCAAAAATGGAGACCTGGCGTTCAAGTTTTTCCCTGCCGCATTTTGGGCAGTCCGGCTGTTTTTCCGTATTTATACGCTTTGACAGAAAGTTAAATATCATGTGGCAGTCGGGACAGTAAAATTCATAAACTGGCATGACTCTTCCCTCCTTCCATTCTACATTTCAAATTTTTCACCCAGATACACCCTTCTTGCAACCTCACTTGCTGCAATTTCTTCAGGGGTGCCTGATTCTATAACATGACCGTCACTGACTATGTAGGCACGCTCACAGACAGTAAGGGTCTCTCGTACATTATGGTCGGAGATAAATATTCCCATTCCCCTATTCCTCAGGTCTTTTATAATATCCTGAAGATCAGCGATGGAAAGTGGATCAACGCCGGCAAAAGGCTCATCCAGAAGTATAAACCGTGGATCAGTTGCAAGGGCACGCATTACTTCAACCCTTCGGCGCTCTCCACCAGAAAGGACCTCAGCCTTGCGATCAGCCAGGCGAGTAAGCCCCATATCTTCCAGGAGCTCTGACGTGCGTTCCTCAATTTCTGCCTTGGACAGCCCCTTTGCCTCAAGCACAAGCCTGACATTATCAGCCACTGAAAGCCGTCTGAATACAGATGCCTCCTGTGGAAGGTATGTAATGCCCTTCCTTGCCCTGAGATGCATGGGAAGAGAGGTGATGTCTTCATCGTCCAGCAGTATGGTGCCCTCATCAGGTTTGATCAGACCTGCTATCATATAAAATGTGGTGGTCTTTCCTGCACCGTTTGGTCCAAGGAGACCTATAATTGAAGATGTGTTAAGTTCAAGGCTTACCCCATCAACAACCGGCCTTCCACGGTATCTCTTTATCAGCTTCAGGGCTTTAATGCAGGACATGGCTAATTAACTCTGCCTAATCTGAATAAACCGTGGCTTCAACCTTCTGGTTCTGGGAGCCCTGAACCACGCTCCGATCCTCATTGATATACATGGTGATAACGCTTCCCTTGATGCGGTTTGAACCCTCCCAGACCTGTGCATCCCCGGTAAGAATCAGTTTTTCAGAATTCTTGTCATAAACTGCCTCTTTGCAGGTGCCCACCTTCTTTCCCTGGATTATCTTCACATGGCCTGTTGCAATCAGTTTTTTTAGACGGCGGCGTTTTTTGTTATCGGCATTCTGTTTGTTATCACTATTACTGGTATCCTGCTTTGAATAAATCACTTCTAGGCGGTCGGAATTGATTGTAAGGTCTCCCTTTACAGCAACAACATTTCCCTTGAATACCACCTTTCCAGCCTTGTCAACGGCCTCCATGCTGTCACTTTTAATATGAATAGGCTGTTTGGAGGAGGTTGGTGCTGCAGACGCAAATGTTGCAATAAATAATGAAAAAAATGTTGCTGTGAACACAAATAGACCTGTGAGGCAAAAATATTTATTGAAATGTTTCATCTTGACTCCGCTTGGTAAAGTAAAAAAAGTATCTATTCAGCGTGGTAAATGGTCTTGTTTTGGAGTGACTTTGAATAATTTCGTAGTTTTTCTTGGCGAAGCGCAGCCACAAAATCGCGTCTGTCTGAGCGAGGTACGAGCGAGTTTCGCGATTTTGGCGTAGCAAGCCTTAGAAAAACAAGAAATTATTCGCCGGAACGGAAAAACAAGATCATTTACCAACCTTTATAAATAAATACGCTGAACAGTTACTCCTTTTTTAAGTACGGCTTTACCTGCCGCAGGAATTTTGAAGCAGCTTTGCCGCCTGCGGTACCTACCATTTACGTTCAAATCTTTTCCTGAGACAGACCGCTGTTCCATTCATGACCACAAGAAAGGCAAGAAGCACTATTATGGCAGCAGAGGTCTTTTCCATAAATGCCCTTTCCGGGCTGTCTGCCCAGAGATAGATCTGCACCGGAAGTACGGCTGACGGGTCTGTAATGCCCTGGGGTATGTCTGCAACAAAGGCAACCATGCCTATCATAAGAAGTGGCGCTGTCTCCCCCAGCGCCTGAGCCATTCCGATGATGGTCCCGGTGAGCATTCCGGGAAGGGCAAGGGGCAGCACATGGTGAAATACTGTCTGCATTTTCGAGGCTCCCACCACAAGGGCCGCCTCCCTTATTGACGGGGGAACGCTTTTAAGCGCGGCCCTGCTGGCAATAATGATTGTTGGAAGGGTCATCAGTGTAAGAACAAGCCCTCCCACAAGCGGGGAGGAGCGTGGAAGGCCGAAAAGATTCAGGAAGATGGCAAGCCCCAGAAGGCCAAAGATGATTGAGGGGACTGCAGCCAGGTTATTGATGTTCACCTCTATAATATCGCTCCATGTGCCGGGGCGCGCAAACTCCTCAAGATAAACCGCGGCTGCAACGCCGATGGGAAAGGACAGTAGCAGGGTGACCAGTAGGGTATAAAATGAACCTGTCACAGCCCCTCTTATACCGGCAAGCTCGGGGTCTCTTGAGTCTCCGGCAGTAAAAAAAGTGGTGTTAAAGGTCTTTTTGATGCGTCCCTCTTCCTGAAGTTTTTGA
>JALWJV010000293.1 GCA_026996955.1 Deltaproteobacteria bacterium | reverse complement strand
CTATGAGCAGCTTACCATGCGTGAGATCGGTGAAATAATGGGCTACACAGAGTCCCGCATTTCGCAGATGCATACCATGGCAATGATGAGGCTCAGGGCTGATATAGGTTCTATCAAGGATGAGCTTGGCGGGGATATGGTGATCTGAGTGCTGACCTTTCCGGGGCGTAACCAATTCACGGTGAATCGGACTGTTTTTTTTCGTGTAAAGTTTTTGGTCTGATACTTCACCTTTTTTTTCTGTATGCCGATGATAATTAAAAGCCTGAAGAACCATCGGAAGATCATCTTAAAATACAGAAAAATATCAGGAGGTAAAAATGGCAATTGACTATAACATGACGGTTATGATCGTCGATGATTTTGCCACCATGCGCAGGATTGTGAAAAATATTCTCTCGCAGTTAGGCTTCAAAAATTTTGTGGAGGCCGATGACGGTTCAGTGGCCTGGGAGATGCTTCAGAAAGACCCTGTTGACTTTATAGTATCAGACTGGAATATGCCCAAGATGACAGGGATTGAGCTTCTGAAAAAGGTCAGGGCCGATGACAACCTCAAGGATATTCCCTTCCTTATGGTAACTGCCGAGGCGCAGAAGGAAAATATCGTTGAAGCTGTCAAGGCAAGGGTCAGCAATTATATTGTAAAGCCCTTTACTCCAGAGACATTGAGTGAGAAAATAGAGAAGATATTTGAATAATGTGGGGTAATCACTGGGGACCATGCGCCAGGCAGGATATTGTGCCTGGACCCTGGCGCAAATGTTTCCGGGTTATTTTTGTTTATTGCAGGAGATTGTAGCATAAAGTGTCTGATCAGCCGGAGAAACAGGAAAAGAGTGTTTCAGAGGAGAATGTGCAGTCTCAGCAGGCAGATCAAGCTGATGCTGTGACAGCAGGGGAGGGCCTGTCAGAAGGCGAAACGTCAGAAGATTCCCTTGGGGGGATACTGGATGATTCTGATGATTTTGACGAGATAGACCTCTTTGACGAAGGCCTGCTGGATGATCTGGATGCCTCTCCTGAAACCGGCGAGGGCTCAGACGTTTCTGATGCTGCATCTGAAGACACCTCAAGCGATAAAAAAGAGCAGGCTGCCTCTGATGAGGCAGGTTCAAATGACGAATCCACAGTTGATGCACCTGCTGAATCAGCCTCAGAAAAAGAGCCTGAAACAGCCCCTGATTCCCAGTTAGAACCGGCTTCAGATTCGGTTCCTGAGCCGGACATTAACCAACATCCCGCCACTGAACCTGCACCAGAATCTGAACCAGATATTGACCTGGAAGACGTACCAGGCGAGGCAACAGAAACTGCCGCAGATCAGTCTGCAGGACCTGATGCGGCGGATATTCATGAAACTGCCCAGGAAGAGCCTGAAGATTTTTCCAAGGCAGAAGAGATTTTGGGAGAGCTTAAGGCAGAAGAGGCAGCCAGCCCTGCCTCGCAGGTTGACGCAGCCGAATCTGAGGAGTCGGCTCCTGAATCAGAGCCTGCTCCTGAGCCAGAAGGTGCAGATATAAGCCTTGAGGTGGAAGAGAAGACAGAGGGCACTGATTCTGCCACAGAGCAAGAAGCTGGTGACAAACCCCAGGGTGCTGAAGACACCGATGCCTTTGGAGATGATCTTGGGATCTCCCTTTCTGATGATGAGTTGTGGGACGATTCTGATGACGATGATATACCGCTGTTTGATGATGAGCCCGAGGAGCCGGTTCCATACGGCCCTGGAGCGGCAAAGCCTGAAGAGAAAGAGGTGTCAACGGAAGCGCCTGCTGCTGAAACAGAAGCTCAGCCTGCCCAGGGGGAGACAGAAGCTGCTGCCCCTCAGGGTGAAACAGTGGTTTCTGAAGAGGGGGCAGAGCCTTCTGCAGATACTGGCGAAGAAAACGAAGATGCCGATGTGGTTGTTGTTTCCTTTCCAGTGCCTGCCTGGGTCCCCTGGTTTGTAAGCGGTCTTGCATCAGCCGTGCTTGTGGCCGGTATTTTTGTGCTGTGGGGAATGTTAAGTTCAGCCCCCTCTGATGCTGTGACTGTTTCAAAGATTGATGCATCATCCAGAGAGGTTTCCCAAAGGATGGCAGCTTCTTCCAAGGGAGATGATGCACAGGGCCTAAACAGATCTCAAGCCAGTGCGGTGACAGCAGTACAGGATGTGCCACATGATGCCAAGCAGGCAACCGTTGAGACCTTTAATCTGGCTCCTTTTATAATTCCTGTAATGCGCCAGGGTGAGCTGGTATTTTTCAAGCTTACTGTTGAGCTTGTTGTTCCTGACATGAAGACCAAACAGGAGCTTAAAAAACGTGAGGCCTGGGTGAGGGATGCCATTTACACGGAGCTTAAGGGGATTGAGGTTGGTCCTGGTACAAAGGGAGAGTTTTTGTTAAATTACAGGCGTCCTCTTAAGAAGCGTATTGAAAAGGAACTTGCGCCACTTGAGATCAAGGACGTAAGGTTAATGGGATACGTCTTGAAGTAATGGCCGACGACAGTGTAAAACAGGTTGCTTACAGCTCTCCCACAGCATCTGTTAATGCCCATCCCTCAACGGTGTACCGCAGGCCCGGTGAGAGGCGCCGTGGCAGGGAGAGAGAGGAGCAGGAGGAGAGGGAACATAAAAAGGCGTCTGAGAATGAAAAGGTAAAATTCAAAGACACCGTAACCCTCTCAAAAGGTGCAAAGGCTGCCGGTTCCAAAAAAGATGCTTCAAAAACTCCCATAGCGTCACGGCAGGATGGACAGACTTCCATTGATATCAGGATTTAATGCCGGATTTAATTCAACCTGCCCATTCCAGGCAAGTTATACCTTCCCTGTAAGTTCATTCCCACAGGGAAAAGCTAAATTCTCTTTGCGGCCTTTGCGTTCTTGGCGGTTCAGCTTTTTTTAGACCTGGATTGAGCGATTGTCGGATTTGCTGCAGATCCGCGAAAGAGGAATTTCCCATAATAGTCGGCTATATGGGAATTCCTCTGACAAAGGAGATGCAGTGAATCCGGCAATCCCGAAG
>JALWJV010000292.1 GCA_026996955.1 Deltaproteobacteria bacterium | reverse complement strand
ATTTACTGCATCTCCTTTGTCAGAGGAATCCCCATATAGCCGACTATTATGGGAATTCCTCTTTCGCGGATCTGCAGTAAATTCGACAATCGCTCAATCTAGGTTAACAAAAAAACATTAGGCATGCCATCCAAATGACAGAGTCAGGTAACGAAAAAACGCACTATTTCTCTCTGCAAAACCGTATTCCGGAAGTCGTATCAATCGGTGCCCTTTGTTCAAGGGTTTCCGCCTGCTTTGTGCGATACAGGCTTCACTTCATGTCAATATGGTGTAATATGTGATTTTCCGTGAAGAAAACCGACCGCTGGTCAGTCACCAAATATTTGAGTTCAGGAGAAGAGCAGAGTTATGAATTGCAAAAATGTTCTGATTGTAGGTTCTGGTGGCCGTGAACACGCCTTGTGCTGGAAGATTTCCCAGAGCCCCAGGGTTGACAAAGTCTATTGCGCCCCGGGGAATGCCGGAATCAGCCAGCATGCCGAATGCGTGGACATCAAGGCATCTGACATTGAAGCCCTAGCAGATTTTGCCCAAAAACAGGAGATTGACCTTACCATAGTTGGGCCTGAGGACCCGCTTGCACACGGCATTGTTGATCATTTCAAGGAAAAGGGGCTGGTTGTTTTCGGGCCTTCCTCAAAGGCTGCGGCCATTGAGGCAAGCAAGGTATTTACCAAAGATCTTCTAAGCAAGGCACAGATCCCAACCGGCAGATACAGGACATTTACAGATGCTGATGAGGCACTTGATTATGTAAAAAATGTAACCGGTGTACCGGTGGCGCTGAAGGCCGATGGCCTTGCCGCAGGCAAGGGAGTAATCCTTCCGCAGACCATTGAAGAGGCGGAAGAGGCCATTGATCTCATAATGAGAAAAAAGGCATTCGGCGATGCGGGAAACAGCATTGTTGTGGAGGAGTTTCTCACAGGCGAAGAGGCTTCCTTCATGGCTGTCACTGACGGAACCAACGTACTGCCCCTTGCCACCTCGCAGGATCACAAGCCGGTCTTTGATTTTGACAAGGGGCCAAACACCGGAGGCATGGGGGCATACTCCCCGGCACCGGTTGTAAATGATGACCTGTTCCTGCAGGCAATGCAGATGATCATGCGCCCCACTGTCAAGGCAATGGCTGATGCAGGAAGGCCCTACGAGGGCGTCCTTTACGGCGGGCTTATCATTAAAGATGGTATTGCCAAGGTTATTGAATTTAACTGCCGTTTTGGAGACCCGGAAGCCCAGCCGATACTTATGCGCATGAAGAGCGACCTTGTTGACGTGATAGAGGCTGCACTTGAGGGCGGGCTTGATTCAATGGAAATCGAGTGGGACCCAAGGGCAGCAGTATGTGTTGTGCTGGCATCAGGAGGCTATCCAGGCTCCTATGAGAAGGGCAAGCCAATAAGCGGCCTGGAAGATGCTGCGGCAATGGAAGATGTAATGGTATTTCATGCCGGCACTGCACTCTCGGATGGAGGCTATGTCACCGCAGGCGGCAGGGTGCTTGGGGTAACTGCCCTGGGAGATACAATTAAGCAGGCTATTGAGCGTGCCTATGAGGCAGTTGGAAAAATCTCCTGGGAAGGCATGCACTACCGCACTGATATTGGTCAGAAGGCACTGAGGCACACAGGCGATGCCCCGCAGGTAGGTATTGTTATGGGCAGCCCCAGTGACCTGGATGTAATGGCAGGTGCCCAGCAGGTGCTTGATGATATGGGCATCCCTTATGAAGTAAAAATAGCCTCTGCACACCGCACGCCTGAACTTGCAGCAGAATTTGCATCAACTGCCAGGGCACGGGGAACGAAGGCCCTAATCGCAGGTGCCGGCATGGCTGCCCATCTTGCAGGGGCAATGGCTGCCAACACCACCCTTCCGGTTATAGGTGTACCCATTGATGCATCACCCCTTGGTGGCATGGATGCACTGCTCTCAACAGCGCAGATGCCGCCAGGAGTCCCTGTTGCAACCATGGCAATAGGGAAGGCAGGGGCCAAAAATGCCGCAATGCTTGCAGCAGAGATAATCGCCGTTACAGACGAAAAAGTTGCAGCGCGAATTGACAGGTTCCGTGCTGAACAAATGGAAAATATAGTCAAGATAAACAGCGAGCTGAAGGCAAACAGTTTAAAATAGCACGCTTTTTAAGGTCATGCACGGCACAGGTAATTTAATAAACACTCCGGTCTCTTCCGGCAGCGGAACTTTATTAAGGCCGCCGGAAACAGACCCGGAGCAGGTAAATTCAGGCCAGATAAAAAGGGCGGCAGCGACCCTTGAGGCTGGGGGTGTTGTCGCCTTTCCCACAGAGACCAGCTACGGTCTTGGTGCCCTGGCAGACCACGAAGCCGCACTGAATCGAATATATGAGATAAAAAAACGTCCGGCAGACAAACCCCTGCTGGTTATAATCAGCGCTATTAAACAACTCTCCGGACTTGCCTCTGAAATCCCCCCGGTATCAGAGATTCTCATGGAAAAATTCTGGCCTGGCCCGCTTACCATTCTCTTTCCCGCAGTGCCAGGGCTCCCCTGGCCCCTTCACTGCGGAACAGGAAAGGTGGGCGTCAGGATTTCGGACAACCCCTGGGCACTTGAACTCTGCAAAGCTACTGGCAGGCCAGTCACGGCAACAAGTGCCAACCTTTCAGGGCATCCGCCGGCGGTATCAGCCCGGGAAGTCCAGGAACAACTCTCGAATCCTGCGCCGGACTTTGTGCTTGATGGAGGCAGCCTGCTTGAGGGAACCTGCTCCACCATTGTTTCCGTTGATGCTGTGACAGGCCATGCCCCCACAGGAAAGGCCGGGATCAGGATAGTAAGGGAAGGGGTAATTCCTTCAGCTGAAATTTTTAAAGCGGTTGGCAGAAAAATTTGAGTTACCTTGGCTCTATTCCAGATAACCAATCTTAAATCTTCTGACATCCCCTCTGCATCAGGTGTCTATATCTTCAGGGACAGCGCAGAGCATGTGCTTTACATAGGCAAGGCCAGGGACTTGCGTAAACGG
>JALWJV010000291.1:869-3018 GCA_026996955.1 Deltaproteobacteria bacterium | reverse complement strand
GTTCACGATTTCACAGGGAAAACCGACCTTAAGACCCTTGGAGCACTTTTCAGAATGACAGCCGCTGTTGTCACAACGGACACCGGCCCAATGCATCTTGCAGCAGCAGCCGGAACACCTGTTGTAGCCCTGTTCGGGCCAACCTCACCCAGGCGCACAGGCCCCTTTACCAAAAGTTCCAGGGTGATCACAGCAGGTGTTGACTGCAGCCCCTGTTTCAGGCGCAGCTGCAGCAGCACTGAGTGTATGACACGCATAACGCCAGCCCAGGTCATGGCAGGGCTTAAGGAACTTCTGAATCCTTGACCTGCAATGCAAAATCGGCCATTATCCAGACAACAATACCAGAAATTTCACCAATTCCACACAGGAGAACCAGATGGCTCAACCTATTGCACAGGAACTTCTTGACATACTGGCCTGTCCCAAGTGCAAACAGCCTGTAAAGCTCACAACAGATCAAAACGGCCTTGTCTGCCAGGAATGCAGCGTGGTGTACGAGATACGGGACGGCATACCGGTCATGCTGATAGACGAGTCTGTCCCCCTGTCTGAATGGCCTTCCAAGTCCTGACAATTACCCCGGATGAACAGCAACATTGACAAAAACAGGCTGATTAATGCCGTAAGGGCTTTTCCTGAAACCACCATATTGGTTGTTGGAGACCTTATGCTGGACAGGTTTGTCTGGGGGGAGGTGTCCCGCATATCTCCTGAAGCACCTGTTCCAGTGGTGGAGGTACAAAAGGAAACCATGCTCCTTGGAGGCGCAGCCAATGTTGCCAACAACATCAGGGCTATGGGAGGCGGATGCATCCTTGGCGGGGTATGCGGAAGTGACGATGCAGGAACGTCCCTGCTTGCCCTTGCATCTGACCGGGGCATTGACACCAGCGCAGTTGTTAATGATGCAGGTCCCACAACAGTCAAGACACGTATCATCGCCAGGGGGCAACAGGTGGTAAGGGTTGACAGGGAAGAGAAACGAAAACCGGGAGATAAGGCACTTGACTCCCTTTCAGACGCCTTTCTGAAAGCAGTCTCAAGGGCAGGATGTGTCATTGTATCGGACTATGCTAAAGGGGTGATAAACCACGATGTCATGGGAATTCTCAGGGATACGTGCCAGCGGCATGCCATCCCGGTCCTTGTTGATCCAAAGCCCTCAAACATGGACATTTATCTCGGCGCAACCATGCTCACCCCAAACAGCCTTGAGGCAGCGGCAATGTCCGGCATTGAAATATCAGATGACGAAACCCTCTTCCTTGCAGCCTCAAGGATAATGAAAAACCTTGATGCCAGTGCGGTGCTTATTACACGAGGCCCCCACGGCATGGGCCTTGTCCAGAAACAGCAGCCCCTTTTCACCATCCCCACCATGGCACGAGAGGTCTTTGATGTCACAGGGGCAGGGGATACGGTGATTGCCACCTTTGCAATGGGAATTGCAAACGGGCTTGAGATGCAGGAGGCAGCATGGCTTGCAAACATTGCAGCAGGAATTGTTGTGGGCAAGGTAGGAACTGCAACCGCTGACAGCCACGAGATTATCCAGGCCATTAATGCACTGTCTTGAAAAACTGTTAATCAGCCTGCCATGAAAGAGTTAAAGGAGCCAGTCCCCGCACTGTTCCTGTGCGGCCTGCTTTTCAATGACCATGATGTTTTCAGGCAGGCAACCCGGGTGCTTGAAAAAAAATTTGGCAAGGTCCGTACCTGCAGCCCTGAATGGCCATTTGACCATACAGACTATTATGCCAAGGAGATGGGCAGTGGCCTTAAACGAATATTTTTGCTCTTCTCAAGACTGATGCCCCAGGACTGCCTGGTTCATGCAAAGCATGCCTGCAGGGAGATTGAAGAACAGTTTTTGAAAAACGGGGCACGCACAATCAACATTGACCCGGGTATCCTCACACCTGAGCGGCTTGTGCTTGCTACCAGCAAGAATTTCACGCATCGTATCTACCTTGGCCAGGGGGTATTTGCAGAAATCACCCTCATGGCAACCCGCTCGGGCTTCAGGACACTTGAATGGACATTTCCTGACTATGCCTCTCCTGAAATACTCTCGTTCTGGAACAAAAGCCGCAGGGACTATCTTGCCAGGCTCAAACAGGAAGGCATGATATAATATGCCCACAAA
>JALWJV010000291.1:0-859 GCA_026996955.1 Deltaproteobacteria bacterium | reverse complement strand
CCTTCGGGATTGCCGGATTCACTGCATCTCCTTTGTCAGAGGAATTCCCATATAGCCGACTATTATGGGAATTCCTCTTTCGCGGATCTGCAGCAAATCCGACAATCGCTCAATCCAGGTCTAACTATATGCACACAACCACTACTTAAAGAGGCCCTTATGATAAGAAGCATGACCACATTTGCCAGAAAGGCTGTTTCCGACACGGCACTTTCATGCTCAATGGAGCTTAAATCCGTAAACGGACGCTACTGCGATGTGCACATGCGTCTGCCACGAAGCATTGCCCCGGTTGAAGACAGGATCAGAAAGCTAATCCAGAAACGCCTCAAGAGAGGCAGGGTGGAATTTTACATACAGGTAGAAAGCGCAGAGGGGCTGACACCATCATTTTCGCCTGATGTTGCAGCAGGAAAGGCATGGCTGCGTGCCGCAGAGATACTTTCAGAAGAGCTGCGGCTTGACACAAGGCCGACATTTTCCGACCTGCTCTCAAGCGTGCCCGGAGTAATCAGCATGGGACAGGAGGAGACAGACGAAGATGCAATATGGAAACAGCTATCTCCTGGTCTTGATGAGCTTCTTGACAGGGCTATCGAAATGTCCCGCAGAGAGGGAGATGACCTGGAAAAGGACATAAGGGCACGTCTAAATAAGATACAGAGCCTGCTTGACCAGATTACCAGCCGCAAGGAAGAACAGCTTGCATCAGCACAGCAGGCGCTCAAGGAACGGGTCATGAAACTTCTTGAGAACACCGAGCTTGATGAGATGCGACTTGCCCATGAGGCAGCAATCATGGCTGACCGCCTTGACATTACCGAGGAGACGGTGCGGGCATCAAGCCATCTTGTGAGAT
>JALWJV010000290.1 GCA_026996955.1 Deltaproteobacteria bacterium | reverse complement strand
CCCGAAGTGTTTCAAAATCGGAAAGCTATAATCAATATAACTCCTTTTAATTTCATGAGAAAAACAATTTTCCGTATTTTGAAACGCTCAATTTAGGATAGATATAAAAGCGTTCAGTTAAACACCTTTCTAAGACTAACATATTTTGTATAATATTGGACATGGCCGGTAAACGTAAAAAAAAGAGGCAGCGCGTCCCCTCTGATTTTCTGGATAATAATAATGCAGCCGCGGTGGTGGAGCAGTGGACAGATAGTGAAACATTTACCAACACCCCGTTTGCTGATCTGAAAAAACGCCTTAAACAATCTGCCAGCCATGCCCCACTGGCAAAGGAAAAAAAATCCGGGCATTGCCACACGCCCCGGGAAAAATCTAAGCCTGAAACTTCAACGGTCAAGGTGCTCCCGCCCGGAGAGCCTTCAGAATCAAAAGAACCGGCACAATCCCCATCACCCACAGCAACCGCAACAGATGATGAAGCTGCCCTTTTCCTTCAGGCAATGGAGGGGGTACGTCCTGTCAAATGGGGCAAAGGTACAGTTGATGTCATCCCTAGGGACACACCGGGGCCGGCCCTGCAGGCAAAGGACGAAGAAGATGCGTGCAGAAAAGAGCTTGAAAACATAGTAAAAGGCAAATCACAGATACCGGTTGAGCACACACCTGAATATGCTGAAGGCCCTCAGATCAACAGCAATCCCCGCATTGTACGAAAACTCAGGCGTGGCAAATTCTCCATTCAGGCATACTGTGATCTCCACGGCCTTACTTCAAAGGAGGCCATTGAGTGGTGCGATGAATTCATGAAACACTCTCTTGTTGCAGACAGATCCTGTATTGCATTTATTCACGGACGCGGGCTTTCCTCTCCCAAAGGGCCGGTATTAAAAAAAATGGTGCATGAATGGCTTACAAAGGGAAAATGGAGGCGGCATATCATAGCATACAGCAGCGCACCAAGTTGGGATGGCGGCCCGGGAGTCACGTATGTACTTCTACGACAAAAACCAATACCGAGAAAAAGACGAAAAAAGCGCAAACTCTGGTAGCAGTAAATGCTACCTGGATTGTATCTATTCAGTATAGTAAATGGTCTTGTTTTGTAGTGACTTTGAAGAATTTCGTAGTTTTTCTTGGCAAGACGCAGCCACAAAATCGCGTCTGTTTGAGCGAGGTACGAACGAGTTTCGCGATTTTGGCGGAGCAAGCCTTAGAAAAACAAGAAATTATTCTCCGGAACGGAAAAACAAGACCATTTACCAACCTTATTAAGGTGCATACGCTGAATAGTTACGCTGGATTTAGCCATTTTAGGGTTTAGAAACGGCACTTAAGCACACAACGAATTCTACATGGACAAGAAAACCATGCCAAAAGGCATCTTTATAGTCATTGAAGGCATAGACGGCACAGGCAAAAGCACCCTTGCCTCTGGAATCCAGCAGGCCCTGACAAAAGAGGGATATGATTGCCTGTGCACCTTTGAGCCCACCAACGGAAAGTGGGGAACGATACTCAGGGAGAGTTTTACCGCAGGCTCCCGTCTTTCTCCCGAAGATGAGACAGAAATATTTATTAAAGACAGGAGAGAGCATGTCAAAGACCAGATTCTTCCTGCCCTGAGGTCCGGGAAAATAGTTGTATGTGACCGCTATTATCTATCAACAATAGCCTATCAGGGGGCCAGGGGAATGGATATGAATGCCATTGAACAGGAAAATCTCAAATTTGCCCCTGAACCTGATCTTGCGCTTATACTTGAACTCCCGGTGGAAACGGCAATTGAACGCATCACAGCAGGACGGGGAGATCAGCTGAACAACTTTGAAAAACAGGCATACCTTGAGCAGGTTGCAGAGAACTTCAGGAAGATGAATTACCCTTTTATAAAACGCATTGATGCGTCAAAACCAGGGGAAAAGCTGCTGGAAGATGCCCTGGATGAAATAAGAAAATTGGTAACTGTTCAGCGTATTGATGTTATAGGTTGATAATTGGCCTTGTTTTTCCGTTCCGGTGAATAGATACAGGAGATTTCTCAAAAGGGTAGAACAGGAAGGATAATATCCAGAATTTTTGATCGCCAGGGCTCATAAACCATTGCAGCAACGCAGGCTGCTGCAACCGCGCCTGCGATTACAATGTATGGCATCCTGGAAGAACCTCTCTGCCGCTTTCTGGTAAATGTTACATCTCCATCAAGATTATTGCCATTGACCTTTACATCTGTTGTTACGGCTGCTGTACCGGGTTGCACGGTTGTATCATCATGCCCTACAGCCGCGGCACCTTTTTTATCTGCAGAAGGGAAATCATCCTGGCTTGTGGCCGCCGTCCTGTCTTTCAGCTGGCTTGAAAGCTCATATATTCTCTTAAGCAGGTCCTTTCGTTCCGCCTTGAGTCTCTCAATCTCCACCTTCTGGACATCTATTACACGGTTAAGGGCATCCTGCTGCTCCTGCTCCCGCCTGGATACCGCTCCGGCATGTTCAAGGAGAAAATCCTGAACAGTGCGATTAACTGCAATCAGTCCGCTTTGAAGCTCAGCCACCTTTGCCTCAAGTCTCCCAAGGGACTCATTATCCACAGGCCTTGCAGCAGGTTTAATGGAAGGCGCCGCATCTTCCCTGCCATCATCCTGAACATAACTGGCCCTTGCTGTAAAGAGGGATGAAAAACCGCTTGCCTCCTGATTTTTCACCACCTCCTCCACCACGTGGAGATTGATACCCGGAAGCTCATCGGCATAGGCATATACAAGACACAGGTCGCAAAGGACATTTATCAGCCGGGGGATACCGTTAGTGTGCTCATAGATAGCCTTTACAGCCTCCTTGGCAAACACCACCCCGGGCTCCCCTTTGTTTGAGGCAACCCTGAGCCGGTACATAATATACTGCTCCGTTTCTTCCTCGCTTAAAGGGGCGAGATTGTAGTGAACTGCTATGCGCTGAGCAAGCTGGCTCAGTGCCGGGTGGAGCAGCTTTTCCCTCAGTTCTGTCTGGCCAACCAGCACAATATGGAGCAGATACTCCTTTTCCATCTCCATATTGGAGAGAAGACGCACCTCTTCCAGGGTCTCAATGCTGAGATTCTGGGATTCATCTATAATGAGTAGTGCTTTTTTCCCCTGGCCGTGCAGTTTTACAAGGTGTTTTCGAAGCCTGTTGAGCTTATCTGAACGGTTGCCGCTTCCTGGTTCAAGGCCAAATTCCTGAAGGACAAGGTCAAGAAATTCTGACGGATTTACAGTGGTGTTGAATATGCTGGCAACCTCAATATCCGTATCAAGACCAGCCAGAAGTGTACGGATAAGGGTTGTCTTGCCTGTCCCGATGTCACCGCTTATGACGATGAACCCTACACGGTTCATAAGCCCGTATTCAAGCTGTGCCAGGGCAAGACGGTGCTGCCTGCTCTGGTAAAAGTATGTGGCATCAGGGATGATGGAAAAGGGCTTTTCCTTGAAATTAAAAAACTTCTCGTACATCAGGCAGCCTTTATAGCAGCAAGCGGGACTTCAGCCGGCACTTCACGTTTAAGCAGATCAAGCAGGATGAGCGCCCTGTCTTCACCCTTAAGTGCCTGGAAAATACCCTGGATCTCCGTATTATTTTCATCAGTAACAGTGATCCTGTCTCCGGGTTTAAGGCCAAGGGAGTCATCAAAAGGCATGGGAATAAATCCTTCCTCAGCCTCTCTCTGCTTAAGATCCTGTATAAGCCACTCCGGAACAGGAGGATAATAGTCCCCGAACCGTACCGGCCCAATGGCACCTATGGTGGACGCAATGGTTACCCAGTTACGCTCCTCAGGGGCAAGGTGCAGAAAGATATAACCGGGAAACAGGGGACGAAGCACCTTCTTAATCTTCCTGGCATGGCGCACGGTTTTCCTGATGCGCGGAAACCAGACCTCATACCCCTGACGCCTGTAGTGGGTCATTGCAAGAGGTTCCTTCATGGGCTGCGTGCGCACGGCAAACCACTGTTTTTCAGACTGCTTTACAGGCTCTCCCAATTTATCCTCCATGTTTTGTAACTGTTCAACGTATTTATATTAATGAAGGCTGGTAAATGGTCTTGTTTTTCCGTTCCAGTGAACAATTTCTTGTTTTTCTAAGGCTTGCTCCGCCAAAATCGCGAAACTCGCTCGTCCCTCGCTCAGACAGTCGCGATTTTTTGGCTGCGCTTCGCCAAGAAAAACTACGAAATTCTTCATAGTCACTCCAAAACAAGACCATTTACTACGCTGAATAGATACGTAGTTCATTAACATACGTTGCCAGGCAACCAGGACTACTTAATGAGGTGCCGTAGGCACATCATCCTTAACCCCCTTGCCGCTTGCGTCAGGCTGGCTGAACCAGTCCGGGGCCTCGAGCGGGTCCTTGTTCACAAACAGGGTCTGCCCCTCCTCAAGGGCAAGTGCTATGGGCAGGACCTGGTCCATGTGCTCCACCGTATGCACCTTGAGAGATTTCAATATTTTGGGGGATATCTCCTTGAGGTCCTTTGCATTTTCGTCCGGCACCAGGACGTTTGTAATATCACCGCGCCTTGCAGCAAGCAGCTTCTCCTTAAGGCCTCCGATTGGAAGCACCCGCCCGCGCAGTGTAATCTCGCCTGTCATGGCAATATCGTGCCGAACAGGTATCTTGAGCAGTGCTGAAACTATGGAGGTTGCAATGGTGATGCCTGCAGACGGCCCGTCCTTTGGTATTGCCCCCTCTGGAACGTGGACATGAATATCAACCTTCTGGTAGAAGTCCCAAGGGAGCCCAAACTGGTACGCCCTTGAACGCACATAACTCATTGCCGCCTGGACAGACTCCTGCATGACATCGCCAAGTTTGCCAGTAATGGTGAGGCTTCCCTTGCCAGGCATTATAGCTGTCTCTATCTGCAGGAGTGTTCCTCCTGTTTCAGTCCATGCAAGCCCTGTAACAACACCGGTAAGGTCCTTTTCCTCAGTCTGGCTGTGGCGGAATTTGGGAACACCCAGGTACTTCTGGACAGATTGCCGTCCGATGCGGACAACCTTGTCAGGTGTCTTATCCTTTACGATATTCCGGGCAGCCTTTCTGCAAAGTGCAGCAATGCACCTCTCCAGGTTTCTTACCCCTGCCTCACGGGTGTAATAGTGAATGATGTCGGAAAGCGCACCGTCTGTAATATGGACCTGCCCCTCCTTAAGGCCGTGTGCCTCAAGCTGACGCGGTATAAGATAACCCCTGGCAATCTCCACCTTTTCCTCTTCTGTATAGCCAGGAAGCTCAATAATCTCCATCCTGTCCCGCAAAGGAAGCGGGATGGTGTGGAGGGCATTGGCAGTGGTTATGAACATTACAGAGGAAAGATCGTAGTCAAGATCAAGGTAGTGGTCATTAAAAGAAAAATTCTGCTCAGGATCAAGGACCTCAAGCAGGGCAGATGCAGGATCACCCCTGAAGTCAGAGCTCATCTTGTCAACCTCATCAAGGCAGAAGACCGGATTTACGGTTTTAACCTTTTTGAGGGACTGGATGATCTTTCCGGGGAGTGCACCTATGTATGTCCTCCTGTGCCCCCGTATCTCAGCCTCATCCCGCACGCCTCCCAGCGAGAGGCGAACAAAGTTACGGCCAAGTGCCCTGGCAACAGACTTGGCAAGTGAGGTCTTGCCCACACCAGGCGGCCCGGCAAGGCAGAGGATAGGCCCCTTTATCTTCTTTACAAGGCTCTGGACCGCGAGATACTCAAGGATGCGCTCCTTGGGCTTCTTGAGGCCATAGTGATCTTCATTAAGGATGGCCTCGGCCTCATCAATATCATGTTTGTCCTTGGTCTTTTCATACCAGGGCAGCTCAAGGATCCAGTCAATGTAATTCCTGACAACCGTTGCCTCTGCTGACATAGGTGCCATAAGCCTGAGCTTCTTTAGCTCACTCCTTACCCTGGCAGCCGCCTCCTTTGGAAGGCGTTTACGCTTTATGCGTTTCTGAAGTTCCTTTATCTCGGTTGCAGCATCATCCTTCTGCCCCATCTCCTTTTTGATGGCACGGATCTGCTCATTGAGATAGTAGTCCTTCTGATTCTTCTCCATCTGCTTTTTGACCCGGTCCTTGATGCGTTTTTCAAGTTCCGCAATCCTGGACTCGGAGGTCATGAGGCTGTAAAGCTTTTCAAGCCTCCTGGCAGGGTCAAGGAGCTCAAGCACCTCCTGTTTTTCTGCAACCTTCAGGACTACATGGGAGGCAATGGTATCTGCAAGCCTTGATGGATTGGTTATGGCTGCAATGGAAAGCGCCACCTCAGGTGGTATCTTCTTGTTAAGTTTCACGTAGTCATCAAACGCCTCCACTGCAAGGCGTCTAAGGGCATCAACCTCAGGGCCGCTGACCTCCTTTTCCTCAAGCACCTCCACCTCTACTGTAAAGTGCTTTTCATCAGGGAGGAAACGTTTGATTCTGCCCCGTTTTTTCCCCTCTATCAGGGCCTTTACCGTACCGTCAGGCAGACGCAGTAGCTGCAGTATCTGCCCTATGGTTCCAATGGAATAAATGTCCTTGCTTGAAGGATCGTCAATTTTTGCATCCTTCTGAGCAGCCAGGAATATCTCCTGCCCGTCATTCATGGCCTCCTCAATTGCCTGAACAGACTTCTCCCTTCCCACAAACAGCGGGGCAACCATTGCAGGAAAGAGGACCATGTCCCTGAGGGGAAGCATTGCATATGTTTTAACTCTGTTTTTTTCGTCCATAGAAGTTCCGTGATCTTTGTCTGTGCCCGTCAGGGCAAAGGGATAAGACAGTGTCAGGCACGATTACAGCTGCCTGAAGAAAGCAGTTGTGAAAGTTCAACAGGGGGAATATCCGGGCGGCGCATCAAAGCCTGCGCCGCACGGTTTTTTACTGGATATTGGCTATAAAAATTAAATCGTCAGAATCAGGAAGCAGTGGCCTTTTTGGCCCCCTCTTCATCATCTTCATAAATCAGAATGGGATCGGCATTATTTAATATTACATCTTCGCTTATAATGCACTCCTTCACTCCCTTTCTGGAAGGAATCTCGTACATCACCTCCAGCATTGCCTGCTCCATGATTGACCGCAGACCCCTGGCGCCGGTCTTTCGCTTTATGGCCTCACGAGCAATGGCAGATATTGCACTGTCCGTAAAGTGGAGCTCTACACCATCCATTGCGAAGAGTTTCTGGAACTGCTTGATCAGGGCGTTTCTGGGTTCCTGAAGTATCCTTACCAGGTGTTCTTCAGTAAGCTCCTCAAGGGTTGCAGCAACAGAAATACGGCCTGTAAGCTCAGGGATAAGGCCGTACTTGATGAGATCCTCCGGCTGTATCTTCCTGAGGAGCTCGCCAACGCTCATATCCTTGTTTTCATCCACCTCTGCGCCAAATCCGATGGAATACTTGCCCATCCGTGCCTTAACAATGGAATCAAGCCCAACAAATGCACCACCTACAATGAACAGGATATTGGTGGTATCCACCTTTACAAAATCCTGCTGAGGATGCTTTCTTCCGCCCTTTGGCGGCACATTTGCCATGGTGCCCTCGATAATCTTGAGCAGGGCCTGCTGGACCCCCTCGCCGGACACATCGCGGGTAATGGAGGGGCTGTCAGACTTTCTGGCTATCTTGTCTATCTCGTCAATATAGACAATGCCCCGGCTTGCAAGCTCCACATCGTAGTCCGCTGCCTGAAGGAGGTTGAGGATGATATTTTCAACATCCTCACCCACGTATCCGGCCTCTGTGAGTGTGGTAGCATCTGCTATGGTAAAGGGTACGTTCAGAATCTTGGCAAGTGTCTGGGCAAGCAGGGTCTTTCCGCTTCCGGTAGGCCCGATCAGAACAACATTGCTCTTCTGAAGCTCAACGTCTTCAAGGGAGACGTTACAGTCAATGCGCTTGTAATGATTATGCACTGCCACAGAGAGAATCTTCTTGGCATTCTCCTGCCCTATGACATACTGATCAAGATGGGCCTTTATCTCCGCCGGTTTCATGATGGTAGTGCAGCCGGCAACATCATCATCGTTATCATAATCTTCGGCAATAATATCATTACAAAGGTCAATACACTCATCACAAATATATACATTTGGTCCTGCAATGAGTTTTTTGACCTCTCCCTGTCCCTTTCCACAGAAAGAACAGGCAAGATCACCCTGCAATTCAAGGTCTTTATTCTTGTCTGACATCAGACATTTTCCTCCTGGGACTCAGCTTCCCGAGTGGTGATAACCGTATCAATCAAACCATACTTCCTGGCTTCTTCAGCGCTCATGAAATAATCACGTTCTGTATCAGCCTGAATTCTCTTTGCTGTTTTTCCGGTATGCTTTACAAAGATCTCGTTAAGCCTCTTTCTTAATTTCAAAATTTCCTTGGCATGGATATCAATATCCGTTGCCTGCCCCTGAAAACCGCCCATGGGCTGGTGTATGAGGATGCGGGAATTGGGTAGTGAATACCGCTTCCCCGGAGCACCAGCCGCCAGAAGCAGAGCGCCCATGCTGGCAGCCTGCCCGATGCAGAGTGTACCCACATCAGGCTTTATGTACTGCATGGTGTCATAAATCGCCAGGCCCGCGGTTACCACACCGCCTGGTGAGTTGATATACAGGGTAATATCAGCCTTGGGATCTTCTGCCTCAAGAAAAAGCAGCTGGGCAATTATCAGGTTCGCTACTTCATCGTTCACAGCTCCTCCAAGAAATATGATTCGCTCCTTGAGAAGCCGGGAAAAAATATCATAAGCCCTCTCTCCGCGAGGACTCTGTTCTATTACCATAGGTATTAAAGGCATATTTTCAACCCCTTGACTTTTTCAATATTTGATAGATGGCAACAGCAGGGCAAATCCTGAATGAATCAAACCTGTCCCTGCTTCTCCCCATTATCAGCTTCATCTTCTTCAGGCGGATCAACTGTTTCTGCCTGTTCCAGCAGGAAATCAACGGTTTTCTGGGCCCTCAGCTTGGGAAGCACTGTATCAAAAACTGCTGACTGCAGTTCCTCCTTGCTGACATTCATATCCTTGTACTGCGTCTCCACATACTGGGCATATCCCTGAAGCTCTTCTGTGGGTATGGATATATTCTCTGCCTCAGCAATCTTGTCCAGAATGAGCTCCAGCCTGACCTGCTTCACAGCATCGTCATGCATCTTCTCCCTCAAACGGGTCTCATCAAGACCTGCCCTCTCAAGATCAACACCCCGCTCCTGCATGTGCCCTGCCACATTGTCAATCATCTGGTCTAGCTTCTTCTCAACAAGCCTGTCAGGAACAGGAAAATCAACATCTTTCAGAAGGGCATCAAAGAGTTGATTCCTGAGCATTGACTCAACAGCTTCCTGCTTGTCCTTTGCTATCTGTTCCCTGAGCCTTTCACGCACATCCTCAATGGTCTTGAACTGTGAGCCAATGCGCTTGGCAAATTCATCATCAAGATCAGGAAGGTCCCGCTTCTGTATATCATTCAAGGTGACATGGTACTTCACAGTCTTGCCGGCAACCTTGGCATTCACCGCATCATCAGGATATGTGATCTCAATATCCTTTTCGTCACCTTTAGACATTCCTACAAGGGCTTTTTCAAATTTTTCATTGAAGTTTTTGGCGCCCACTTCAATGTACATATCTTCCTGCTCAAGATCTTCCAGCTCTTCACCATCCACTTCAGCAGTAACGTCAATAATGGCAACATCACCATCCTGCACAGGACGGTCCTCTTCCAGGGGTTCAACCGTGCCAAAATTGCGTCTCAGCGCCTGAAGCTGCTCCTCAAGCTCCTCATCGGTCACTTCAACAGGAGGTTTTACCAGCTTGATACCCTTGTATTCACCAAGCTCAAATTCCGGTACGATATCCATCAGGACAGAGTATGTGAACGGCTTGCGCTCATTAAGATCACCTGCATCCTCAAGCAGGGGTTCAAGCACCATTACAACACCTGCCTCTTTAATGGCATCACTAATGGTCTGCTGTATGAGACGCTCTAACACATCGCCCTTGATCTGTGGGCCATATTCCCGTGCCAGAATGGTATTGGGGGCCTTGCCCTTGCGAAAACCCCTTACAGATGCCTGTTTCCTGTACTCATTATAAACATCTCCAAATGCCCTTGATACCGTCTCAACAGGAAGTTCCACCTTCATTCGCTTCTGGACAGGGCTCACATCTTCAACAGTAACTTTCATAAATATTCAACCTTTCTGGGAAGTTATTTAATCCTGAGTTGAGCGATTGTCAGATTTGCTGCAGTTCCACGAAATGGCGTTTGAAACGCTCAACTTGGGTTAATCGTGCAACGCTTTCAACGCACGGTCATTTATACAGGTAGCCTCAGGGACAAAAAACTGGAGTAAACGCTGTTTTCCACACAGCCTGGAGCATTACCCCAAACCTGAAACAGGTGATTTCAGGAAACACCGTCAGGTCAGAAAGATATAAACCTCATGGAGTTGACTTTTGTATAGATCTCCTGTTTGTATGCAGAGTTCATGGTGCGAGAGGGGAGAGTCGAACTCCCACGGCGCAGGGCCGCTGGATCCTAAGTCCAGTGCGTCTACCAGTTCCGCCACTCTCGCATCAACGGACCACTGCCATTTTTCAGAAACCGTAAATCTAATCAATGCTAAAAATGAAGTCAAGGAAAGGACTTTCCAATTTTGGGTCAAACACCGGTAAAATGAAATATGCCAAGGATACCTGAGCGTAAAATTATCAGCCTGATACTGAAGGAATGTGGCAAACAGGCCCAGGAACGCCCTGATTTTCACGGTTCAGGGGATGACTGCGCAGTTTTGACCGTGGGGCAGGAAGGGCAGAGCGGTAATATAGCCGTTACTACTGACACCATGGTGGAGGGAGTGCATTTCTCAATGGACTACTTCTCTGCCTGGCATGTTGGAAGAAAACTTGCTGCTGTAAACCTGAGTGATATTGCAGCCCAGGGGGCATCTCCCAAGTGGGCATTTCTTAACCTGGGCCTGCCTGATAAGTGGCGCAGGCAGCCTCAGGACTTTTTGCAACCATTTACAAGGGGTCTGTGCTCAAGGCTCGGCGCATTTGGCGCGGTGCTTGCCGGAGGAGACACTGTATCCTGCCCTGACAGGATCGTTCTCACCCTGACCCTTATTGGCAAACTCCCAAAGGGCAGATGGTTATCTCGCTCAGGGGCATCCCCCGGAGACATTATCTGCTGTTCAGGCTATCTTGGCGAATCCGCAGCGGGCCTGCTTATTTTATCCTCTGGCAGCAAATTCAACAGACGCCATTTACGGCTCAATAGAATCGTCAGACGGCGGCTTGAAAACAGACACCTTGACCCCATACCCCGGGTGGCACTTGGGCGCCTGCTTGTTTCAGGCGGATTTGCATCTGCGGCAATGGATATGTCAGACGGTCTTGCAACAGACCTTGCGCATCTTTGCAACATGAGTAAAACAGGGGCATTGATTTACGAAGACAGGATACCTGTATCAAGGGCATTAAAGACACTGTGCCGCAGCCTGAAACGACCTCTCAGGCCGCTTGACCTTGCAACAGGCGGGGGCGAAGATTACGAACTGCTTTGGACTGTCCCCCCTCATAAACAGCGGGAATTGGAGAGTGAGATTACCCGAATCAAGGGTGTCAGGCCCTTTGTGCTTGGAACCGTTACTGAAAAAACCGGTGTCTGGCTTTCAGGGAAAAATGGAAGCCGGGAGATCTCATACCAGGGTTATGAACACTGATTTTCTACGTCACATGCCCAGCCAAGGTACTGTACAGTTCCATGTGCTGGCAGCTGAAAGAAAGATCCATGTTCATGTGAACATCTCAAGGGGAGCAATAACAAGGATTCACCTGGCATTGCTCCCCCAGGCAGCCACCCTCATTGATGAAGACTGTATCTTAAAGACATGTATGCAGCAAATCATTGATGGCCGCCTCAACCCGGACATACTGCCTTACAAGATCTCAGGGACCGATTACCAGCAGCGGATCTGGCATGCAGCCTCTGCCATACCGTATGGAAGTACCGTTACATACGGAGAAATAACACGGCTTGCGGGCTGCGGCAGCCCGCGCTCTGCAGGGCAGGCACTAAAGGCAAACCCGCCTCCCCTAATTATTCCCTGTCACCGTATAGTTGCCAGCGGGGGTAAACTGGGCGGATCTGCCACAGGTGTTGAGATAAAAAAATTACTTTTGAGGCACGAGAATGAAAATAGCAGTTATAAGTGACAGCCACGATCATATCTGGAATATGCGCCGAATGGTACAGCAGGCAAATGACCTTGGCGTAGAGCTGATGATACACTGCGGTGACCTGATATCGCCCTTTATGCTGGAAGAGCTTGATGCTTTCAGGGGGCAAATTCACCTCATTTTCGGAAACAACAGTGGTGACCAGGTACTCCTTATGAAACGGCTTAAAACCAGGCCCCGGGTCCAATTTCACGGCTGGCTGGGGATTATAACTGCAGGGGGCTTGCGTGTTGCGTTTGTCCATGCGCCTGAA
>JALWJV010000289.1 GCA_026996955.1 Deltaproteobacteria bacterium | reverse complement strand
CTGCTGAAGAAAAAACTGGCCACATCCATGACAAAAAAAGACGTTTTAAGCGGGCCAGAAACAGGAAACTCCCAGGAGCCAACGTCTATCGGCGATGTGGCAAAGATGGCTGCTTCAGAGGCCGGAATTTTATCAAGCGGCACTGCAGGAAAGGGGAACACAGGGGCGTCTGCACATGAAACTCCCCATAAAAGAAATTCTGACAAGAAAAAGAAGAAAAAAAGACATGGTCACAGGGGCTCTTCCCATGCACCTGACAGCAAAAAACACAGGGGCGGCAAGGGCCGCAGCAAACAGGGGGGAGGCAACATCAACAAGGGCTCAGGCATACCCGGCCCTGTTGGCCTGCTTGTCAGTTACCGCATGCGCCAGATAAAGAGAACCGGAAAATTCAGGCTTGACATGAAGAGATACAGCTCCCAGACCAGGCATTTTGTAATGTCTGAAAATATCGGAGACCTGTACAGCAGGTACGGTCAGGACCCAAGGATCTTCCGCGCCGTACTGATTGATGACCCTGTTTACAAACAGCGCGAGATCCTCATCACCCTTGACGGCCAGGATGCCGCCACCTTCAGGAAGCATGTGAACTTTGTTACTGTCCAGATGCGAAAGGTCCATGAATCCGGTGACATAACAAGGGATGAGATTGTAATCACACCAGAGACCTTTAACAACAAGGCCAATCTCTATGAATTTGTATATGGCTACAAGGGTGACCATGACCGTGATGCCTGGCTTCAGTACCAGGCCCGTGATATCTGGTCATTTGCAGGTGGAATAAAGGTTGAGCACGACTGGACAGGCCATAATGAGGCAATTCTTTCTGTAAAATCGCCTGTAAGCTACCGCACTGTCAGCATTGAAGGGGACGGAGGCCGTCTGTCTGCTGCAAACGTGCGCCACGGTGTGATTGAAATATTCACGATTATAGATGACAGGGAGCTTAAGGAGGAGATAAGCATCCGCAACAGCGGGCCTGCCCCAATGAAAACCGTAGAGGTGCCGGTATGGCAGGAGAACCCGCCTGAATACCGGATAACCTGGTATCTCAATGATGGAAGCCGCGTAGAGGGCGCCAGGCAGAAGCTGCAGGGTGATATTCTCTACTGGGACATCATGGCAGAAGGAGGCAATCAATGAAAAAGATTATATGTCTGCTCTGGTTAACCGCACTGTTTCTTCCCCTTGCCAGTGCCAGTGCGCTGGTTAACTACAGTGCAGGACGCATTGAAATAGATGGCATCCAGTTCCTTCAGGATGCCACAAATCCATCCAGATACTACTACCTCCCGCCGCTTCCCAGGGTTGCCACAACACCGGACGGGACCCCGCAGATCCTAATGGTGAAATTTATTGACCCCCAGGGAGAGACAAGCGGAGGCCTGTTTCACGTCCTGGTAACACTGAGCCTTCCTGAAGAACAGGTGAGCGCACTCCAGGACAAACTCAAGAAACAGGTCCCCAATGCAGTGATAGCCGGGCCTGTTCCCATGAAACAGGCCAAGGAGGCAGGATTCCAGGTGGTTTCCTCAACACTTACGGACAAGGGATTTCGCAGGGCAATGATCACCAGCGGCCGGGCCCCCCTTACACCTGGCTCAAGCGCTGCCATTGCAGCCACACTTACACAGCACGGTGCAACCCTTCTCTGGGATTCACTTGAATCGCCTGTTTCAGATGTATCCATTGCAGTATCTGCATGGTACGAGGCAAAGACCCCGGCATACAGGGCTGAGATACACGCGGACATATCCACTGTTTACAACCATTTTTCAAAGATTCTTAACAGACAGAAGAACTACAGCAAGGCGCAGATAAGGAAAATTTTCGACAAGCTGGTTAGAAACGGCGTGATTGAAATCAAGATTCTTGACCGGCTCCCTGAAGATGCAGGCAACCAGGCAATGCAGCAGCTTACCGACCTCGCCACATCAAAACTCATGAACATGATCTTTGACATGGAGACAGGCCTTACCAAGCTGCCCGAAAAGGAGGCAGCGGTTGAAAAGGGACAGCTCCAGGGACGCCGCAAATATACATGGCTGAACAGGCTCTTTCTCAAGGGCAACAACCCCAAGTACATTACCGATAACCAGTTTGCCCTGAAGGACAGGAAGGACATAAACCAGGGCGTGTTTACCATAAAACTTGAGCGCTCCACTGTTATAAAGGTACCCTTTAACACCACAGGCAACATGTCTGCATTTTATCAGGCAAACAAGGATAATCATGCCCTGTTCCGCATAGTCAACCTTGCAGACCCGGCCTTTCAGAAGCGGGAGATATTCTTCCGCATTGACGGGGAGTTTGCAGATGTCTTTGAGGGCAGGATGAACTTTGTGGCAGTGAATTTAAGAAAGGACTACCCGGACCAGCCTGCTGCCACCGGGCAGATCATCTTTAACCGTGAGGACATCAGGGATGGCAAGCTCACAAAGTCCTGGAAGTATGCACGTCTTGGGGAGAAGAGCGAAAAGTGGCTCAACTACAAATACCGCATAAGCTGGAGCCTGAGGGGCACAAAGGCACTCAATCTGCCCCCTGAGCCTGACAAGTGGCTCACATCTGACGGCCCTGTAATCACCCTGGCGCCTCCACTTGAAAGGCACGACATCGTAATTGATGCTGACCGTACATCCTTTGATATGAATGGCATAAGAAGCGCCCTGGTTGAGGCACGATATGTCATGTTCAGAAAACCGGTGAGAGAGCGAATTGCCATCCTGAGGAGCACGGATGGGGAATCCATCAATAACATAACCCTGTTTTCAGACCCTGGAAAAGCCATTGAATACAGGGTTAGCTGGTATGCCGAAGGTTCAGGAACACCAATCAAAACTGACTGGAAGCCCCTGGACCAGGGTTATCTGGTGCTTGTGCCGCCAGAGGTCAAATCTTAGCATAGATTTAGCAAATAAATATGATGGATTCGTAAAAAGTCAGCAACGGACTTTAGTGTTATTTCAGAAAAATTATGGGCGTATGCGCTTTTAGTTTATTTTTCTGTCTTGTTATGGTCTTAAG
>JALWJV010000288.1 GCA_026996955.1 Deltaproteobacteria bacterium | reverse complement strand
TGCTCGAGGAGAGGGGAATAGAGCCTGGTGATGACCTGATAATACGCCGCATAATCCCTGCTTCCGGAAAGGGGGGCAGGATATACATAAACGGCTCCCTGGTGTCCTTGCAGGATCTCAGGGAAATTACGGCTGACCTTGTGAGCATATCCAGTCAGCATGAGTATCAGAGCCTTCTTAAAAAGGGAAGTCATGGCCTGTGGCTTGACAGGTTTGCAGGGCTTGAGCAGGAGCGGGAAAGGGTATCAGGGCTTTTCCGGGCATTTACCACCTGCAGCAGGGAGCTTGAACAGCTGGTTGGTTCAAGAAAACAGCAGGCCGAGGATGAGGAACGTCTGAGACATGAGGCCGAACTGATTGATTCTGTAAATCCCTCAGAGGACGAGGAGGAAGAGATTCAGCAGGAACTTTCTGTGCTCCGGTCTGCAAAGGAGCTGATACTGCGTGGTGAAAGTATTTACTCAGCCCTGTACGCCGGAAAGGGGGCGGTTATCGAGCTTCTTTCAGAGGCTGTGAAGGACCTTGAGCGCATGTGCAGGGCTGATGCCAGGCTTGAGAACATGCTTGAGGATGCCCATTCCCTGCGTTATCAGGCCGAGGAGATAGCCCATGAAATACGGGATTATGTTCGGTCACTCCCCTCTGATCTTGCAAGGCTTGAGCAGCTTGAGGAGAGGCTCTATTCCATAAGGCAGTTGAGGAGGCGGTTTGGCCCCGGAATAGACGATGTCCTTTCATACAGGAAGGAGATAGAGGAGAAACTTGCCCAGGCATCAGGCATTTCAGAGCGCATAGACGCACTTAAAAAGGAGAAGGAGAGCATATCAAGAGAACTTCTTGATGCAGCACAGCAGCTTTCTGAAAGGCGTATTGCTGCAGCCTCGGAGCTTTCAGGGGAGGTCTGTTCCGAGCTTTCGGATTTGAAGCTAAAGGATACACAATTTATTGTTGATGTCAGGCGTCCGGAAGAGCCTGAAGTTGATGACATTGGCCCTTCAGGGTTTGATAATGTAAGTTTTCTCTTCAGCGCCAATGCCGGACAGGAGCCTGCACCCCTTGCCCGCATAGCATCAGGCGGAGAGCTTTCCAGGGTTATGCTCGCCCTGAAGGCAGTTCTTGCCCGCAAGGGCGGAATAGAGACGGTTGTTTTTGACGAGCTTGATTCAGGTATCAGCGGGGAAGTGGCTGATATGGTTGGGAAGAAACTCAGGAGCCTTTCCCAAAATGGCCAGGTGGTAGCCATATCCCACTATCCCCAGATAGCTGCCTGTGCTGATACGCATATTGGTGTTGAAAAGGGTGTTTCTGATGGTGTTGCAATTACCAGGATGAAGGGACTTGAAGGAGAAGAAAGAGTTGATGAAATCGCAAGAATGCTCGGAGGGGGAGAAGAAGACGCCAGGGCATGGGCAGCGCGGCTGCTTGGTCCTGTACTCGGGAGGGCTTGACAGTATCCTTGCGTGCCGCGTTTTGCAGGAACAGGGTATCCGGGTTACGGCTGTAAAATTTGTCACCCCCTTTTTTGGAGATGAGGCTGCAGATGATCCGCAAAGGTACATAGGCAGGGTGCAGGACAAATACGGCATACGGCTTGTGGTAAAGGATATCACCGATGAATACCTTCCCATGCTTAGAAACCCGGAACACGGCTACGGGAAGAACTTTAATCCCTGTATTGACTGCAAGATACTTATGATTCACAAGACGCTGGAGCTTATGCCGGAATATAATGCAGATTTTATTGCCACTGGCGAGGTAATAGGCCAGCGTCCCATGTCCCAGCGCAAGGATACCCTGAACTGCATCCGGAACGAGAGCAGGGCACAGGGGCTGCTTCTGCGTCCACTATGTGCCCGGAGCCTTAAACCAACCATACCTGAGGAACTTGGCTGGGTATCACGGGAGGAACTTCCTCACATAAGTGGCAGGGGGAGGAAGAAACAGATTGAGCTTGCGGAAAAGTTTGGTATTACCGACTATCCCAATCCGGCAGGAGGATGCAGGCTTGCAGACCCCATACAGGGAAGGCGTCTCAAGGAATATTTCAGGAAATGGCCTGAAATGGATGGAAATGACTGCAGGCTTGCAGTAACCGGACGGCAATTCATACTGCCAGGGGGCTGGTGGCTTGTACTTGGCCGTGATAAGGCAGAAAATGAGCGGCTTTGGGCTTTGAAAAGAGATTCAGATCTGTTCCTGCACAGCAAGAAAGTACCTGCTCCGGCTGGAATTTTAAGAAATCCTCTTGCAAAGGGACAAAAAACTGATGATGCCACGGTTAAACTGGCAGCAGCCATGATGCTGCATTATTGCAGGAAGTGTCAGGGTACGCTTGAGGTTCAGACAGAGTGTTGCGGAAAAGTGGACAAGGCCACTGCCAGTGAACCGCTTGCAAGGGAAAAGATAGAAGAGTTTGCGGTTGATACAAATTAGTCAAAGGCTGTAAGCAGGTAAGGTTAGTCCTTGTTTTCAGTCAGGTTGTCCCCATTTTTTCTGTTTTTGTCTCGTCCCCGTTCCTTTTCAATAAAATGTATCATGCAGGATGTACGGTGCTGGCAGAAATCGGTTGGGTGTTTGCAGCCCTTGTCCATGTCTGCTTCAATGTTATCCTTTGCACAAAATCCTGGTAAAGATTCTGAATTGCTCATGTTGCTACCTCTTCTGTTGAGTTTTTAATGGACGAAAAAGTTAATACTCCAAAACAACAGGGTTGCAAGGGTAAAATTCAGGATAAAAGTGGAATTTTTCGTTATCCTCTGTTATTACTCTGCTGTCCTGTAATGTCTGTGGCAAAGACTAATAATTCAAGGACTATTAACATCTAGGTAAAAGTGTAACTGCTCAGCACAGCAAAAAGGATTGGCGTTGTGTTTGGGCGGAAAGAACGCCATCTTTTTTCTGAGAGACAATAGGCTGAACTGTTACTGATACTTGAATATAAATGGAGGACGGATAAGTGAAGCCAAAGGAACGTATGGCAATTCCCAGGCAGAAGGCTCCGGAGCTGCCTGTAGAGGTAAGGATCAAAAATTTCGATGAGGTAAC
>JALWJV010000287.1 GCA_026996955.1 Deltaproteobacteria bacterium | reverse complement strand
CTAACATTCCGTTGGATTGAAATGCAGAAAAGCTGTGAAAAAGATGTAATATGGTGATGAGAGGCACCTTTCTTTTGCGTAATATTATTGGGGCATAAGCTGAAAAGTCTTCTACAATGAGGTCATAGTTCCCCTGGTTGACCTTTGACGATCCCAGTATAAAGTTCAGCCTGCTGAGGATGTACCTTTTGGGTTTTCCCAAAAAACGAACTTTAAATGGTGTGTCCTGCTCTATGGCCTGGGGAAATCCTCCACAGATTATGGTAATTTCGTGGCGCCTAGCAAGAATGCTGTTTATCGTCCATGTCCGTTTTGCTCCTCCCCCTCCGCACCAGGGGTTATTGGGATGATCATATATGAAATGGAGAATTTTCATTGGTTTTTTGGCCAAAAAGCACTATTGCTTAATGATATTGATTGCCTTTTCTACAACGGAATCAACGGTTATTGCCTTAAGGCATGGGAAAGTATCCTTGCAGTTCAGTTTTGGTCTAAAATCCGAAAACGGGTAGGTAAGGCATGGAGAGCAAGGCAGTTCAGGGTGTATGAAGTGGGCGTTTGGACCATACGGAGCAGTTCTTGTCCAGTCAGTTGGACCAAATATGCCAAGAACCTTGATCCCAAGCGCTGCAGCAATGTGCATGAGCCCTGAATCATTACTGAGGAAGAAGCAACATTTTTTAATAACTGCTCCAGAAAATCCCAGAGTTGGACCCTCTACTACCACGGCTTTTTCTCCAATCATACCTGCCAACTCTTTTTTTTCATATTGTTCTTCCGGTCCTCCAAATATCAATACGTTATCAATATCGGCTTTGACCATTATTTTTTTTGCAGCCTCAGAAAACCGTTCAGTCCCCCACTTTTTCCCCTTTATGGGTCCAGAACCGGCGTGAATACCAAAGAAAGTTTTATCTCTTCCAAGACCTTTTTGGGCAAGAAACTCTTCAGCAAGCTCAGCCTCATGACTATTAATGCGGAATGTGAGCATACGGTTTGAAACGTCACTTTTAATCTCAAGGCCTTTCAGGAGGTTAAGGTTTTGTTCTACGTCATGTATCCCTTTTATGGCTGGAATTTTCGAGTTTGAAAGAACGGAGGTTACAAGGTTTTTTTCAGGATATAAATGGATAATGCGCTTTTTTGCCCCAATGAGAAAAGGTAGGAGGTGAAATTGATGCCTGTTTGAGGGAAAGCATGAAACCGTGGAATAATAACGGTTACGTATTAAGCTAAGAAATAATCTGGTAATTCCAAGTAAGCCGTCTGGCATGATGTATGATTTTGCAATAAACGGATGATCCTGAAAAACATGGGCCATTGCCTTATTTCCGAACAGGATATCAACTCGATATTTCGGATCTGCCAATATTGTTTCAATAAGGGGGCTTTGAAGGATAGTGTTCCCGATTCCCGACACGGAAATGATAAGTATGCGTTCAATAGACATAAGGGCGTTGATTTGGTTGAATTTAATCCTGACTTAAAAAGCTGTATAACAAATTTAATGCAGGCAGCCAAGAAAAGCGGGTTTTTGCATGGCAACGGTTGGTAAGAAATAGAAAGAGGAAACAACGGTTGACTTTTCCATGCCATTAAGTGTATAAAATACAGCCTGCACGCATGAGGCGGGCATGTCGCTCATGTGTTTAATGGTTTTCAGTAAGGAGAGGTGCCCGAGAGGCTGAAGGGGCACGATTGGAAATCGTGTGTACGCTCACAAGGTGTACCGTGGGTTCGAATCCCACCCTCTCCGCCAATTTTGGTCAATAAACAGCAGGTTTTCGTTAAACATACAGATATCCAGTTTGATAGCCAGGTCCCGCGCAACGAACTCCCCGCGAACCCCGCCAGGTCCGGAAGGAAGCAACGGTAGTGGGGCTCTTCGTGTGCCGCGGGGGTGCCTGGCTATCATCTTTTTATGCTGTATTGGGAATGCTGCCGGGCATTTTCCCGCACCTGAACGGTTCCTGATAACACTGTACAGGCTCACACAGCAATATAAATACAATTTTTTAATTTTTTCAGGTATTCATGTCCTACTTAGTACTTGCCCGGAAATGGCGTCCCCAGACATTTGAAGATGTTGTGGGACAGGAGCATGTCACCAGGACACTCCAGAATTCCCTGGAGCAGGATCATCTTGCCCATGCACTGCTTTTCAGCGGTCCCCGTGGCGTTGGAAAAACTTCCATTGCCCGTATTCTGGCAAAGGCCATGAACTGCGAAAAGGGCCCCCTTCCTGTACCGTGCAATGAGTGTGGGATATGCAGGGAGATTACCGATGGCGCATCTGTTGATGTGCTGGAGATAGACGGCGCCTCAAACCGCGGCATTGACGAGATAAGGCAGCTTCGTGAAACCATAAGGTTTCAGCCTGTAAGGTGCCGCTACAGGGTCTTTATTATTGACGAAGTCCACATGCTCACCAAGGAGGCCTTTAACGCCCTGTTAAAGACACTTGAGGAGCCTCCCGCCCATGTATTTTTCATATTTGCCACCACAGAGCCCCACAGAATTCCTGCAACCATACATTCAAGGTGTCAGCACTATGAGTTCAGGAGAATCCAGGTAGCAAGGCTTGCAGATCACCTTGATAAAATTGTTGCTGCCGAGGGTATGAACCTGCCACGGGAGGCAACACTGCTGCTTGCACGTGAGGCAGAGGGGAGTGTTCGCGACAGCCTGAGCCTGCTGGATCAGGTTGCAGCATACGGCGCCTCTTCCATTGATGATGTGCATGAGGCACTTGGTGTGCTTGGAACCTCGGTGATGCAGAAGCTGGCCCTGGCAATAGTGTCAGGCCATGTGAAAACAGCCCTTGAAGTTGTGTCAGAGGTTTATAGGCTTGGGGTGGATTTTCAGAAATTTACAGCAGACCTGATCCTGTTTTTCCGGAACGTCTTGATTCTTAAAAAGACAGGTGCCAAGGGTTCCGAGCTTGTTGAGCTAGACAGCACGGAGGCTGAGATATTGCTTGAGTCCTTTTCACAGGTGACTGATAATACCTTGCTGAATATTCTGGATGTCCTGATGAAAGGACAGGCCTCCATCTCCTCAAGCTCCACACCGAGACTCTCTGTTG
>JALWJV010000286.1 GCA_026996955.1 Deltaproteobacteria bacterium | reverse complement strand
TCCCAAAACAAGGCAAAGAAATACCCAACGTAAGTAACGCATAAAAGGAGAAGACAGCCATGGGTCAGCAGAAAAGCGTGGATGTTAATGAAAATTTCACTCAAGATATTGAGGCCACCATTGATGATCTTTTTGCTCCTGTAAAAGATATTGAAATTGACCCCCTGACCAATGAGGTAAAAGAAAAGGCTGGAGCAGGCACAGAGGCGCAAACAAATACTGTTCTGGAAGATCAGGAGCCGATGCCCCAGGAAACTGGCGCTTCCCAGAGTGATGATAAAGTGCTTGAGCTTGACCTGGAGCTTGAAGACGTTGAATTTGAACCTGAAAGCCCTGTAGATCAGAAAGAAGAGACAGCAGAAATCACCCTTGAGACTGTGGAAACAGAAGGAGGGCAAAGCCTGGCAGCAATGGAGCAGTTTCTTGAAGCAATAATGTCACTGGAGTGGGAGATAGAATCTGCCACCATCCAGAAGGCAATTACAGTAGCAGAAGAGCTGCGCAACTCATGCACAGTACCGGCAATTAATCTGCTAGATGCCATGCTGGCAATCCTGAATCACATGTCCCATTCCCCTGAAGACATTCCCAATGCAACCACCGAGCTTAAAAAGGGAGCGGAGACCCTTGCAGCGCACCTTCGAGGAGACAAAACCGCTGACGAAGTACAGGCTGCGGCCGGAAAAATTGAAGTGCTTGTTCCAGCGGCAGGACGCTCTGTAGATGAACCGGTTACAGATGAACAAGCAGAGGCTGCCAGAGAGGAACCCCCCATTATTGAGCCTTCAGAACCTGAAATTGAGCTTGAGGTAGAAGAGGAGGATCAGCAGAAAAATCAGGCAGAACAAATGCCTCCAGAAACCTCTCTGCCATCTCAGCCCTCTCATGAAGATGAATTTGAAATAGAGCTCGAACTGGACTCTGAACCAGAAGAAGCACCTGCTGAAGAAAAACAGGAAGAAAAAGCTGAAGAGCTTGAAGTCTCCGATGAAGCTAGTGTCCTTGAGCTGGATACAGAGGAAGAAGGGGCAAGCGGCACAGCAAGTACCGCAGCAGAGCCTGAAGAAACAAAACCTGAAATTGAGTCAGATACCTCGACCCAAACAACATTGCATGACCAGGATATGGCTGCATCAGTTGCAGCAGTGGAGCCTAAGGCCGAAAAAATTACTGAAGGCCATGAAACCGAAACTGGCATGTTAGACGTTGAGCTTCAAGAACAGCATGATGCCCTGAAAAAAGCTGTGCAGCAGCACCTTAATGAGCTTCAAAAGATAACCAAGAAGATCCTTCCTGTGGAAAAGGTGCTTTCCGGTGCCAAGGGAATGGATAAGCTTCACGCCTTCCAGAAGGCTATCCGTTTGCGACTGGAAAAAGAGCAGCAGCTTCTCTCCTCAGCTCTTTATGGTGAAAATGCAGGGAATATACAGGAACAGCCAGACGAAACAGAGGCTCCACAGCAACAGGTTGAACAGACAGAGGCCCGGGAAGAGCCTACATGCCCGTGGGAAAAATTTGTAGTTATAGAATCTGAACTTGGGAAAACCGCATTTCCGGCTGAGCAGATAGCATATTCAGGCCCACTTTCAGGCAGATTAACAAAGAAAGCTAAATCCGAGCCTGATTTCTCACTCTCATGGCTTAAAACCTGGCCGTGGGTAAAAATCAAACCATCGCTCTCAGGGGCCCTTTCCGAACTTGATGAAAAAGAACTTAAGGCCATGAAACTTCCTGTATTTAATGACAAGGTATGTGAAATACTAGGTGCAGAGGACAACAGGAAGGACATGAAAAAGCCGTGGGTAATCATCATGTACGCTGGTGCAGGAAAGGGAGCAGTACTCTACCTTGAAGGTAAACCGTCAATAACAGAAGAACAGACCGCCGGGAACTGGACACCAAATACTGCAGATAAGCTACCATGTGCAGGACATGTAAAAATTAAAGACCAGACAGTGCCAGTGATATCTATGGCATGCTGATAACAAGGAAACCGGTCTGAGCAACTGGCCACATTTTAAGTTACCCGTTGTCACAATTGGGTAAAGATAGAATCAACAATTATACAGGCATAACCATGAGTGGTGCAGCAGTAACTGTTTCAGGTGATATTGAAAAAATTCTCTGCGAAGCTGATCTCTACTTCAGCCAGGGGCTTACCACTGAGGCTGCTGGATTTTACAGCCAGGCCCTTGATTTAATCAGTGATCCTACGGATCCAAGACGGGCTGAAATATCGCACCGGCTCAAGGAGATCCAAAATATAGAGGGTGGCTCATCTTCTATTGACCACAAGCCCCTCCCGGAAACAGCAGACGAAAAAAGACAGCGAAAATTTGAAAACTGCGTTGGGCTTATGGACGCAGGCTTTTTCAAAGAGGCTGCAGCAGAACTCCTTGAACTGGCTGATGAAGGCTATAAACCTGGTCTCGTACATTCAAAGATAGGTGAGTGCTATACAGCCCTTGGTGAACCTTTTGAGGCACTGGAATTTTTTGAAAAGGCCCTTAAGGACCCTGATATAACAAAAGAGCTGAAACTCTTTATCCTGTACCAGCTAAGTCTCATACATGAAAAAACCGGCTCGGTAAGCAAGGCAACAGAGGCCCTAGAGCAGCTGGTCAGGCTCGATAAAAACTACAGAAACGCAAGTGAACGACTGGAGAATTTATCACAAAGTGCCCGTAAATATGGCCGCTTTTACTATCTCATATCAAACGGCATAATTAGCGAAGACCAACTGGAACGCGCCCGGGACCTGGCACAGCAGAACCGCAAATCCATTGAAAGCGTACTCATGGCCCAGTTTGGCGTTGAAAAAGGCGATATGGGCAAGGCCCTCAGCGAATACTACAGGGTTCCCTTTGTAGAATTTGACGAACTCACCGTAGGCCCCACTCCGCCAAGCATTCATGGTATCAAGGAACATTTTTTCCGCACAAACATCTGCACTCCAATTGAAGAGACCAAGAATGTCATTACTATATCCGTTGATGACCCCAATGACCTCAACAAGACAGATAATATAAAACGGGTTATAAAGGCCAAAAAATTTCAGTTCGTGGTAGCCCTGAAGGAGGACATCGACAAATTTATTGACTTCTTCTATGGCAAGTACAACGTAGCAGGCCTGGAGGATGATGAGGATGTCTTTGAACAACTTGACCTGGAAGAGGATGAGGAGGAGCTTGCTGAGGATGACATTGTTGATGATGCCGATGGTGTTGTAGTTCAGCTGGCCAACAAGATCATTGAAGATGCATTTGCCAGAAATGCATCTGATATTCATATTGAATCGCTCACAGGAAGACGTGGCGCCCAGGTCCGCCTGAGGATAGACGGTGACTGCATGCGCTATCAGCAGGTGCCATATAATTATAAAAATGCCCTGATTTCCAGGATAAAGATCATGTCGAATCTTGACATTGCTGAAAAGCGGCTGCCTCAGGACGGAAAGATCAAGTTCAAGAGCAAGACAGGCAGAACCATTGAGCTACGTGTGGCCACACTTCCAACCACAGAACGTAACGAAGACATCGTGATGCGTATCCTTGCCGCATCTGACGCCCTTCCCATTGATAAGCTGGGGCTGCTGCCATCAAATATAGAAAGGCTTAAAAAAATTCTGGAGATGCCATACGGCCTGGTCCTTGTTGTGGGGCCAACGGGTTCTGGTAAAACAACCACACTTCACGCAGCACTTGGTTATATCAACAGGCCTGAGAAGAAAATCTGGACTGCAGAAGATCCTGTGGAAATCGTGCAGGAGGGCCTCAGGCAGGTGCAGATCCAGTCTTCCATAGGGCTTGACTTTGCCAGGGTGCTAAGGGCATTTCTCAGGGCTGACCCTGACGTAATAATGGTTGGTGAAACTCGAGACGAAGAGACAGCCAATACCGTAATTGAGGCATCTCTCACCGGTCACCTTGTATTTTCAACCCTGCACACCAACTCTGCTCCTGAGACCATTACCCGTCTCCTGGGCATGGGCATGGACCCATTTAACTTTGCAGATGCACTCCTGGGGGTGCTTGCCCAAAGGCTTGTTAAGCGTCTCTGTTCCAAGTGCAAGGAGAGTTATGAGCCTGATGAAGATGAAAAAGAACTCCTTTTAGCAGAATATGGGAACTGCCCTTCAATGCCCATTGAGAGAAAGGATCTTGACGGCATCACCCTTTACAAGCCAAAAGGGTGCCCTGCATGCAACAAGACAGGCTACAAGGGCAGGCTGGCCATACATGAACTTCTCCTGGCCGATGACGGATTACGGCAACTAATTCAGGCAAATGCACCTGTCCATGACATAGCAGCCTATGGAATGAAACACGGGATGCTCACACTTAAACAGGACGGTATTCAGAAGGTTCTTATGGGTGATACAGACCTTAAGGAGGTCAAGAGAGCCTGTATCAAGTAGATCAGCTATTTCTGGAGGCGCTGAAAGCATGAGCTTGCGGCTTACCCCTTCCAAACTGGAATTTGGGGCCCAGCAAAAATAAGCCTTGTACCACACGCCTTGTTTAACCGATGAACCCTGATTCAAGCTGCTCCAGGGCAGTGACAACACACCACGGGGTGATATCGCTGACCCTGGAATCATCTTCCCTTAAACGCAGGGAACGCCTGTCACCGGCAAAAAGGGCGGTCTTCCACCTGACCTCATGGGCTGGCAGTATGTCCTTCAGCATGTCATTTCCCATGTAAAGCGTGGCATGAGGCCCGATGTTATACTTGTGTTCCAGAACATCCCTCACCTTGTGAAACATCAGAGGCGATGGCTTTGCCACTTTCTGCTGCCAGGAAAACTGGCAAATATCCGGGTCAAAACCAAGCTCATACATGCTTCTGCCCAGAAGTGCCTCAAACATAAGCAGGGTATAAAACTGGGCATTTGAAATTATGCCAATGGCTATTTTCTGATCTCGCAGGGTATTAAGCAGAGAGAGCAATCCGGGCATGGGCCAGACAGGATTTGTTCTGCACTCATATGATATTGCCAAAAGCTCAATCTGTTCCTGGGTAACGCCCCTGTCTATTTCAAGCCGTGCCAGGACATTCTTCCATATCTTGCAGATATCAACCTCAGGAAACTCAACTCCCTCTGCCTTAAGCCTCTTATGACATGCCAGAATCTCATCCCTGAAAATATCCGGTCCGGAAAGCAGCTGTCCTTCTTCTGGGACAGGTATTGAGGCATCCTCAAGCGCCTGAAGAAAGAACTGTGCGTTATCCGCGGCGGAATCCTTTCCAATGTCCCCGGCAGCAGAGATGAACAGTGTGCCGTATATGTCGAATATCACAGCCCTGATGCTTGAAATTCCATCAGGGATAAGGGGTTTTATGCCTGTCGGGACTGGCTTAAGTGGATGGGAGAGAAATTTTATAAGCTCAACTGCCTGCATCACCATCTCACATTCGTAATTATTCAGCGCATTAATTTTAAAAGGATGGCAAATGATCTTGTTTTTCCGTTTCGATAAATAATTTCTTGTTTTTCTAAGGCTCGCTACGCCAAAATCGCGAAACTCGCTCGTGCCTCACTCAGACAGACGCGATTTTTTGGCTGCGCTTCGCCAAGAAAAACTACGAAATTCTTCAGAGTCACTCCAAAACAAGACCATTTACCACACTGAATAGATACTCACATTCTTAAAAGGCTCAGGCGCTCAGGGGCAAGAAATCTCTCAAGCAGCCTGATACCGTCAAGATTATGTATAGTACCCGGCTCAGATTCAGAAATTTTCAGATAAACATCCATTATCTTTTCACTGTAATTTTCAAGGCTGTACTTGCTGCAAATCACATTACGGTTTGAGCTTATAAGTTCCTGGTCATAACTTTTTTTAAGAGGATTGTTCTCACATGCCAGTTCTTCAGACATTTCAGGCTGTTCACTCAACCTTATGATAACCTTTGCCTGAAACAGCTCATCAAGACGTGCAAAATCAATCATCTCGTCCTGTATCCAGGTATCAGCAAGGGAGGGGACAGACAGCTTTAAGCGGTTCAGCCCATATGCATTATGATACTCATCCTGCACAACTCTCATTTTTTTTATGAGTTCATCCCTACCCAGCATGGACACCGGCACATCAAGCCTTGAATACATGTACGGAAGCCGTATGCCAGAATCACGAAACTCTCCTGTTATCTCAGGAAGATCCCTTCCGCACACAGCCCTTCCCATAAGCCACGGCTCAAGAAAAGCCATGCCAAACCCCTCGGCAACACTTGTTGTCATCACCGCGTGGGCCTTTTGAAGCATCATGTCAAATGAGTAACCTGTTGCCTCTGCGTATTCAAACTGCACCGGCAGACAGAGTTCAGCCGAAAGCCTTTTCCAACCCTCATAAAACGGCCGCTCAGCAGGGTTTGAGGGGGCCATGGTAAGGGCAAAGGTATCTCTTGCTGAACGTGCCATTACGGCCCAGAGCAGAAACTCTCCGATATTCTTCCTTCTTATTGCCCTTGTAGGATAGAGATACAGCCTCTCTTTGGAGATTCCCCCTTCTGAGATCATATCCACCATCTCCCTTCCCCCACCCACCTCAACGGGATTGGGCATAAGATGTACGGATTTTTCCGAGGCACCGGCATCTCTGATAAAATCAAGGTCCCTGCTGTTAAGAAGCACATAATGCACATGAGGGGCAGAAGGATAGAGAATACGGGAAAGCCTGCAGTGATCGCCGGAGGCAAGCTGGTTTAACAGGCGGCTGTAGTTATTGGGACGTCCATCTTCTGGGAAATCGTGGATATGCAGCAGAAGCCGCTGGCCCTCCTTAACAAGACGTGATATGACCAGCGGCAAGGCAAGGTTCTTTCCAAGGCTGTGGTTATGAAAATGCCATACATCAGGGGTAGCGCCAAGGGCAAGATTTGCAGCTTCAACAAGATGATCATGCAGGGTGTCGGCACTGCACCCGCCGCAGATATTGTCATAGTGGAGTTCAGGCACAACCCGGTGCGGCATACTCCATGAATCCGGAGGGGCCTCACCGGCAAGCACCACTACCTGCGCACCCTGCTTCTCCAAGGCCCGGACAGTATGGAGGATTATTCTTGTAACACCTCCCCGCTGAAGATGATAATGACATATTGCAATGCGCATTACTCAAGTCCGCGCCTTGCCCTGTATTCAGGCACCTCAATCATTGGAGGACGCTCTTCCTCCACTATCTCATGAATTATCTGCTCGTAATGATCTTCACGCGCCTGGAACTGACGCAGAAACGGCGTGAGCTCAGGAAGATCCTTTATGATTCCCTTGCTCTTAAGCCTTTTCAGAAATGTCCTGAGGATACCAAAAGACATCTTTCCAAGGTCCCTGGTGGCCTGATGCCTGTGGACCCGCTTGTCAAGATCAGTCTGTGCAAATGCCTCAATCCCCCACCCATCATAGACATCAATAAGATGGGATGTCTCAACGCCATAGCCCACAGGAAACGGAATGCGTTCAAGGATCTCACGCCTTACTGCATACTCCCCTGAAAGGGGCTGAATTATTGCGGTTAACTCCGGGAAAAACAGTGAGAAAAGCGGCCGCACCAAAATCTCTGTGACCCTGCCGCCACCTGAGGGCCTTATCTCCTTTGAAAGGGCAAGGGGCCTGTCATAAAATGCCTTTACATATTTAATTTCAGGCCGGTATATCAGGGGTGCAACAAGCCCGTAAACAAACCTTGGATGGATATTTTTTATATCTGCATCAACATAGACAATGATATCGCCCTGAAGCTGATAGATAGCCTTCCACAGGTTCTCCCCCTTACCCCTCTTGAAACCCATCTGCGGCAGGATGTCTGCCGAAAGATACACAGAGGCACCAAAGGAGGCAGCAACTTCAATGGTCCTGTCAGTTGAGCCTGAGTCAATTACTGCAATCTCATCAAGAAGCGGGTACCGGTCCACCAGCTCGGACTTGAACAGCACCACCTCCTTGCCAATGGTCTTTTCTTCATTCAGGGTGGGGATGCACAGGGAGATGGTAAGGCCCCTCTTCTCCTTCTCCTCGATCATCCTCAACAGATCCCAGAACTGACTATGATGGAACGTATTTGACTGCAGCCAATTACTGATGTCCTGCACAGCATCCTCCATCTATTGATAAAAGCAGACCAATCAGCTGGGCTACTCCCTTCATTATTGGTGAAATATCTATCCGCTCATCAGGATAGTTAAGATTCTCTCCGGTGGTTATACCTACACACATTGCAGGTATTTCATTTTCTACAAAACCGGAGATAACAGATGAATAGGCATTACTTCCCGGATGGATGCCCAGCGTTGTAAGCACACGCCTTGCCTGCAGCACAAGAAAATGCTGGGGGTCAAGGCCGCCATAGCGGGTACGGGCTATGATATTGAAATCAATATTTACCCTGTACTCCTTTGAGAGTTCGTGGATAACACTGTCAATCTTCTCTGTTATGTCAATAATGGTCTGGTCAGAGTCACTGCTTAACTGAAACTTGAGCCGTGCCTTTCTTGCCGGTGTCTTGTAGGTGACTCCGCCCTCAATGTATCCAAGGATCAGCCTTGTCTCTGACTCCTGGGGAAGATGAATCTTCCTGAGCCTGTAAATAATCTGATTAAGCACGTCAAGGGCACTGACCTCTTCATGGGCATTGTCTGCAACACAGGCGATCTCGCCACCCAGAGAGGCGCGTGACCTGTAATTCAGCCTTCCAAGCTGCACCCCCTCAACGGCAAGTGCAGCGGTAATGGGCCTTTCGGCATTTGAAAGAAAGAAACGCAAGCCCTCCTGATTGCCTTCGTTCAGGCTCTTTACAGCCCCCATCAGCAGTATGTCTGAGCTCAGCCTTATTCCCAGGCCCTCAAGCATGGTTGGAAGGGTTGCAAGAACAGCAATACCAAGGCTGTTGTCTGCAATACCGGGGCCTACAATCCGGTCAGGCTCAAGTGTAAGCGTGTGGTCAAGGCTTGCAGGAAAGGGAGTGTCTGCATGTGCCGTTAGGAGTATGGTTGTATCTCCCCGTTTCCCTGGAATAATTGCAGCCCCGTTTCCCTTTTCATCTATCGAACAGTTCTGAAGCCCGCATTCATTAAACCGCTGCTCAAGCAGATGTATCCGCTCCTGCTCATGGAATGTAGGCGCAGGTATCTCTCCAAGCATTATCACATTGGCAAGAAGCAGCTCCCTGTACTTTTCAAGCTCAAAGGGAAGCTTTCGCACCCTGTCACGAATCTGCTCAAAGTTGTCAGTTTCTACCAGGTTAGCACTCAAACCTACACCTCTCCTGTGCGTCCGTAATCATCCTCAAGACGTTCTATGTCATCCTCGCCAAAATAATCACCAAGCTGAATCTCGATAAAGACCAGGGGACTGTTTCCCCTGTTCTCTACCCGGTGCACTGCCCTTCTGGGAATATCCACTGCCTCTCCGGGAGCAACTTCTATAATATCACTGTTCAGGGTAACATGGGCAGTGCCGCTTACCACCAGCCAGTGCTCCTGGCGCCTCTGATGGCGCTGAAGTGAGAGCCTGGCTGCAGGATTAACAACTATGCGCTTGACCTTGTGATCAGGCTCATCGGCCAGAACTGTAAAACTCCCCCATGGCCGGTGCTCTGTTACCTGTACAAAGGTTGTCTCAGTTATGTTTCCCATGATTCACCTCCATCATTAACATACGACCTTTAAACCATACACCCATGCCGCACATTTGGCCATTGTGAACTGCTCAGCCAGCGGCAGTAAGCCAGCAGGTCTGCCAGGGTTCAAGCACCACATCACCGCTTACAGGCTGATCTGAAATCAGGTCACGAACTTTCTCAAAGGCTGCCAGCTCTGTGTCAAGGTCATGAAGAGGGATACTCTGGGGATTTCCTGTAACATTACTTACTGCCACAATCCTCTGGCCGCCCTGGGCAATACGCCTGATACCAAACATGGTATCAGGCAGCTCAATCACCTCCTGAGCAGCATCAGGATGAAACGCCGGTTGCCCGGCACGAATGTTCAAAAGCTTTTTGAACATATTAAATACGTGAAATGCTGCTGACTCCCTGTCTGAAAGGCGTGCCTCAAGTTCCTTCCTGCGCCATTTCCTGCGGTTTATGGTGCGGTTCATTCCTGTCTGTTCCACACCCTCATAATAATTGCCGGTTGCCGTAAGGTTATGAAAATATACTGCAGGAATACCCTTAAGTTCCAGCATTATTGCCTGGGAACAGATAAAACGCCTTAGCTGGGCAGTAAGATCATCAGGATCATCGGGAACCCTCATGGCATCAAACCAAGTGATATTAAGTTCATAGGGTTTTTCCGTGCCGTCCTCCACAGTACGGCTTGAAACAAGCCCGCCGCACTTCTTTACATTTTCAACAACCTGATCTATCTCTTCAGGAGCCAGTATTCCCTCAAGGGGTCTCACCCCTATTCCGTCGTGAGAGGCAGTAAAGTTCAGAAAACCGCATCCAGGAGGCGGCTCGTCAAGTGAGGCTGCCCATGAAGACAGATGGGCGGCAGATCCGGTCTGCATTGTGTAGAGCAGCAGTGGCGGTAATGAAAACTGGTACACCATGTGTGCCTCATCGCCGTTGCCAAAATAGCTGATATTCTCCTGGTGCGGCAGATTGGTCTCTGTAAGAAGCCTGACACAGGGGGCAACACGCTCTGTAACCGCCCTCATTAGCCTTACCACCTCATGGGTTTCCGGCAGGTTCACACATGACGTACCAATCTTTTTCCACAGGTAGGCAATGGCATCAAGCCGGATTATCCTGGCGCCTTTGGCAATATATCCAAGGAGGATATCAAGCATCTCAAAAAGCAGGTCAGGATTGGCATAGTTAAGATCAACCTGATCACTGCTGAATGTTGTCCAGACCCAGCGCTCCCCGTACACCGTGTAGGCAGGTGTAAGCAGGGGCGTTGTCCTTGGTCTTACCACGCTGCTCAGATCTGTCCCCGGGTCAAGCTCGATAAAATACTCTCGCTCAGGTGCTATGCCGCTTAGATAATGCTCAAACCATTCACTGCTTGCCGAGACATGATTCAGCACCAGATCAACCATCAGGGTAAATTCCCTGGCAATCCTTTCAATATCCTCCCATGTTCCAAGCTCTGGATTAACCTGCCTGTAGTCAATTACAGAGAATCCGTCGTCAGAACTGTATGGAAAAAACGGCAGTATGTGCACACCAGAGATAACACCTGAAAGATGCTCCTTCAAAAAACTCTCAAGTGTTACAAGCGGGGCCTGGCCTTCATCAGTTACCATGTCACCATAGGTGATAAGGATGCTGCTCTTCTCATCCCAGAATGGCTCCTCAGCGCCGCAGGGCTCAAAAAGAAAACTGTACCGGCTGACCAGAAGAGACATGCGCTCAAGGAGCCTTGGCACCTTTTCCGCCCCGTAAAGCCTTTCAAAACTGGCTCTTATCTTTTGCTGCAAATCCTTGTGAAGACTCCACATGGCTTCCTCCGTTCATACATGCCCGGTGATGCAAGGCACAAGCTGGTGTTTGCTCCCTACATCCTGTTCTTGATATTGTTAATCAGGGTCTGAAGCCCGTATCTCAGCACAGGATAACCGTAATAACGCCTGGCAAGTTCATAGTTGTGTTCTATCATCTGATGTCTGTACTCCTGGTCCTCAAGCAGGCGCCGCGCCTCTTCAACAATCTGCTGATTAACAAACCCGTTCATCATGGGGACCTTGAACCCACGCGGCTCTATATCCCTGACCCACACAGGATACCTGTTAACAATAATGGGTACCCTATAATAAATTGCCTCCAGGAACGCATTTCCAAAACCCTCATATATACTGGGATAAAGCACTAGGTCTGCATGCAGATACAGATCCTGAAGTATGTAGATTTTTCTTCCCTTGCTGTCTATACGTCTCCTGTCACCAATGTTGTTTCCAAAGAACCGGACATCCACACCTTCATAACGGGCAAGCTCTTTTATCTGCTTGGGATAATCGTCACCCTCGTCCCCGGAACCATGAGAGATAACCAGCTTGCACCTGGGATCATCAAGCCTCTTTATTAGAGTAAGACTGTGTTCAATTCCCTTTCTAGGCACAACCCTTGTGGGTTGCAGGATCAATTTGTCTTCAGGCGCAAGCCCGATGGCATCCCTGATGTCTGCTGAAAATTCATCCGGAGGGCCGGGTGGGTTATCAAAATCTAGTATATTGGGAATCAGCAGGGATGACAGGCCCTTTCTAAGGGCAAGCTCCTCCCTTGCAGCCTGATTTATCACCACATGCTGAAGATTAAGGTCCCTTGGCGGAAATGCCATGTCCAGAAAGTCAGGGACGCTGTTTACCTGGAATCTGCTTCTCTCCCAGTAAAAATCATGGTGATGCGCTATGGCAGGCATGGGAGTCTCTGCCAGAAACTCGGTGAGGGCAAGCCCCAGGGGAATATGCATGGGAATGGTGAGAGCGTTTTGAATGATTAATAGGGTGATATCAAACTGCTTTACAAAATCGTAAATTGTACCCTTCAGGTATTCTGTAAGACTGTGAATACGCCTGGTAACCTGGGAATGCCTTGTGGTGCGGCCCCACACCATGTCATTAACATACTGATTTTCCGGATGGTTAAAATAGGCCTCTGGAATACACATTGAGACACCAGCATCCCTATCAAGCTGGCCAGCGTACCAGTAGCTTACATGCTGGTCCTGCCACAGGACCTCTGCCCACTTTGCAGATTCCAGAGAAACACCGTCTGTTCCAGCAAATCTGGTTGATATGAAACCTATCCGTTCGCCCATGATCTCCCTTTTTCCATTCTGTTACCCTTACAATCCTTGGA
>JALWJV010000285.1 GCA_026996955.1 Deltaproteobacteria bacterium | reverse complement strand
GGACATAGCAGAGACCTCCTTTTATTTGATTAGGCTCAAATATTTTGTCTCTGTTTATGTCCACTTTCAAGTCTCTAATTGCACCCAGGTACTCATGTGCCGGATGAACCCTCTTTTTCAGTCCACATATTGCTGCATTTACGGTACAATGCCGCATATTTATCCAAAACGATTTCCAAATCCATGGTATTTTTTATCAACCTGTAGCTGTTGAAGGCTAATCTCCTAGCCATTGAATGATCTTCCAAAAGGCGACAAATTGCGGATGCGATATCGGCACTGTATCGATTACTCAATAGGTAATGTTCATCAGGGTTACCAAAATCTTTTGGTAATCCCAAAAATTGAGTCAATACCACTGGTAATTGTGATGCCATGGCTTCCAGCACCACATTTGGCATTCCCTCTTTAAAGGATGCAAACACAAATAAATCTGCCATCCTATAATAATCTTCTACATTATCGACTGCTCCTGTGAAATGGATACGTTGAGACGCCCCTGAAGCCTTTACTAGTGCTTCCAGTTTTTGAGAAAAGGAAGACAATTTTCTATCAATCTTGTCATGCCTAGGCCCTACCAGAAACAGATGTGCATCAGCATGCACAGAAGCAACTTTACCCCATGCTTCTAACAGCAGATCAATCCCCTTTCTTGGATGTACTGCACCTACACTAAGAATCACCTTGTTGTCATCATTGAGTCCAAATTCACGCCTTAAAATTCTTCTCTCTTCGGAATTTGCGGGATAAAAGCGGGAAAGATTAACCCCATTTGGTATCACAGTTATCCGTTCTGGTGCTATCAGACCAGCAGCCAGTTCCTTTATTGCATGGCTACTGACTATTAAACATTCCAGTTGAGTATAAAGTAACTTAGTTAACAACTTTTTTTTAAATTGAGATAAAAAATTACCTGTTCTTTTAGGTGGAAGGGTCAATGCAAAAATGCTGGGAATACCAAGCTTTCTCAACTGTCTAAGCCAGGGAAAAGTGCGAGGTGGAAGCGGGGTGAGCAGTTGTACTGCATCAGGGCGAATCTGGGGTGATCCACATAATTGTAACAACCACTCATTAAACATTTTGGTACGCCGCCAGCCTGTTTTGTCTGGCAAACGAATTTGACGAACATTAATACCATTGACAGACCCTACCGGAATTTCTGCTCCTGTGTCATATCTGAACCAGTCTGACGATCTGTCTTCTTCGGTAATTTTTTTGTATTTTGGAGTTCCGGTAATGGCTGTAATATCAATATTACGAGCTTTTAATCCCGACACATAATTCCAGAATCTAATTTCGGCTCCTCCCCTAGGGGGATATAAAATAGGAGACGCAATAAAAAGTTTTATCTTTCTCTCCACTGAAATCACTGTCTATTCCGACCCGGCCCTATTCTGAAAACAAACCTGCTGCTTCGCCTTATCTCCGGTTCAGGAAAAACTCCAAGAGATTTATTAAGCGCCTTTACCCTGTTCTGCAAACTTTCTCGGGAAATTTCAGGAAATCTATGGCGCTGGAATGAAGGCCGGTACTTGGAACCTGGCTTCAATGCCTTTATATGTTTCTTAACCCTCCTTTTAAGCGCAAGATAGGCCCCTGTACACCTTGTTGAAAATGACGGTAACGGAACAGAATCAAGCTTTTTTGCTGTTTCCTCAAGTCTGTCCAGTATAAGTTCACAGGCAAGAGGACCATCCTGAGAGGCAAGGTAATGCGCCATGAGCCTTTTTCTCGCCTGGCCTGATGCAGCCCCAAACCTTTGAGATTCTATATCCGTTAAAGTTTCTAACAATTCATCAAGGCTAAAACACTGATGGCTTAAATAATTGGGAAGATGATAAAAGGATCGGTCAAGTTCTCTGTCTCCGGCAGCCTGATAACTTACGGCAGGAACTTCGAGCATATATGCCTCTACGCCTGTTGTACAACCGTTGTGTATTACGGCTACAGCAGCAAGAAGCCATGGGATAACATTCCCCTTATTTATGACCTTTATACCTGGAGACTGGTTGGCTATCAGATGATAAACTTCAGGATTTTCTACAGGATGAGGCCTGACGATTATTGTCAGCTCAGGAAATGCCTTGTTCAGAACAGGAATCATCTTCTTGAAGGAGGCAAATACATCACTTTTGTGTCTGTAAAGGCGCTCTACAAATTCCCTGTCCATACCTACTGCAGCCCTGCCATAGGAAGGTTTCCCGTGAGTATCAAGGCGATCCATCCTCAAGAGTCCCTGCTCAGGGAAAAAAGGATTGACAAAACTGAAATTGGTATTGATGAGCAGGAAGCGTCCATGTTCTTTTTGAAGTTCCTTTGCCTCTTCTGAAAAAACTCCTCTGAGTTCCGGTCTGAGCATATCCCCACGGGGATTGCCGGTTAGATGTATTTTTATTTCTTCAGGCAGGTGTGGATAACGGCGCCACAGCTCAGCATTTTCTTCTCCCCATGCAAAAAGTTCAGAAACGTATTTTATGGATTCAGGGGACATACGTCTAGAAAAATAGACCTGGTCAGGAGGATGTATCAATGCCTCTTCATCCCATGCTGTAATGTGGTGTCCAAGCATTGTCATGATGCGAAACATCTTGAGGCTGCGTGCAGTCATACTCTTGGAAAGATATATGGATCGTGGAAATGAGGCTATCCTGAAATCTATTTCAAGCCTGGAGCCTATAAATGAAGTAAAGTTTCGGCGGGACGCTAAAATGGCCAGTACCAGCTTCGCATCAAGCTCCCTGACAAGATTTTCAACAGGTATGACAAGATTTTTTACCATGTTATGCATGCCAAGCTCTGACTATTGCGGCTGAAATATTTCATCCAGGCCAGGCATACCCCTATCCAAAAGAAATTCAGCATAGGTTAAATCATCCATTGTATCAATGTTGACCAACGGATCCGTTATGATAACAGCTGAAGTCCTTTTACCTTTTATTGTCTTCTGTTCCTCAAGACACTGGCGGGTAATGGCGTATGCAACACCATTTCTGTGATAAACCGGCTTCAGCTGTTGTCGGGCAATTATTTTTGCCCCTTCAGGGTCATAGTAGTCCAGCATGTCATCTTTTATTACAAGCTGTTTTAGTGGATGGGCCTTGGAATCAGTTTCGCTCACAGTCCATACAGAATCATATGCC
>JALWJV010000284.1 GCA_026996955.1 Deltaproteobacteria bacterium | reverse complement strand
CCGATGGGAAAGGACAGTAGCAGGGTGACCAGGAGGGTATAAAATGAACCTGTCACAGCCCCTCTTATACCGGCAAGCTCGGGGTCTCTTGAGTCTCCGGCAGTAAAAAAAGTGGTGTTAAAGGTCTTTTTGATGCGTCCCTCTTCCTGAAGTTTTTGAACGATTCTGATTTGAAGGGGCTTAAGCCTTCCGGCACTGTTTCCATAAACGCCTTTCAGATACATATCCACGTCATCATCAAGAGGCGCCCAGAAACTCACAGTGGAGCCGACAAGCGATGAATCCCTCATCACCATGTCTCTGAGCTGATATGCGGCGCCAACACTTGTAATGTGGTAAAGAAGCCTCTTTTCTTTTCTCCGTTTTATTTCCGGAAATTCCCTCCGAAGTGCCGCCTTTATAATCCCGCCATAGTCCGCAGTTGCAAGGTTGTCCACGTTCATGCTTGCAGGGTCCAGAAATACGTTCAGTTTCACCTTCCACTGGAAAAAGGCTGAATATCCCCTGCTAATAATGCTTCCAAACAGGATCACAACAACCACAACGCTTATAAAGAGGGCTGCCATGCCCATGAGCCTGAAACGCCGCTCTGCGCGGTAACGTCTCTTAAGGCCCTTTTTCACAAGTTCAGAGCTGTTTTTTTCTGTAATTCTGTGGCTATTCATACTGTTCCCGGTATTTTCTCACTATGTGCAGAGCAATGATGTTCATCAGAAGGGTAAGAATGAAGAGCAGAAGCCCCAGGGCAAAGGCTGCCAGAGTCTTGGGGCTGTCAAACTCCTGGTCTCCTGTAAGAAGTGTTACGATCTGCACGGTTACCGTGGTTACTGCCTTAAGAGGATTCATTGTAAGGTTTGCAGAAAGCCCTGCGGCCATGACCACTATCATGGTTTCACCAACGGCACGGGATACAGCAAGGAGCAAGCCCCCCACAATTCCGGGAAGGGCTGCGGGAATAACCACGTTTTTTATTGTCTCCGCCTTTGTGGCCCCCAGGGCGTAGGAACCGTCCCGCATGGCCTGGGGAACAGCACTTATGACATCATCCGAAAGAGAGGAGACAAGGGGAATAATCATGATTCCCATTACCAGACCTGCTGCAAGGGCGCTTTCCGAAGAAACCGGAAGGCCAAGCATCTCTCCTGCTGCCTTTACCTGGGGCGCTACAACAAGGGCTGCAAAAAAGCCGTAAACAACAGTGGGAATCCCGGCCAGTATCTCAAGGCAGGGTTTTGCCCAGGCCCTCAACCTGCTTCCTGCATATTCAGACAGATAAATGGCGGACATGAGCCCCAACGGGGTAGCCACTGCCATTGCTATAAATGATATGAGGAATGTGCCTGCCAGCACCGGCACTGATCCAAATGCCCCGGTTGAGCCAACCTGGTCCGGCCTTATTGCCACCTGGGGGCTCCACTTTAGCCCAAACAGGAATTCGTGAATGGGTACGACATTAAAAAATCTTATGGATTCGAAGATGACGGACAAGACAATTCCAACGGTTGTAAAGATGGCTATGGTTGCGCAGGCCATAAACAGGAAATTCATTATGGTCTCGATATGATTCCGCGCCCTGGTCTCCGGTCTCATGCGAAGCCAGGCAGTGATTGCACAAACTGCTCCACTGGCAATAGCTGCTGGTGCCCAGGCAGTCTGAGCCATGCCTGAAGCAGGCACATACCCTGAACGCCTCAGCATATATTCACAAAACATGACAAGCAGTGCCGGTATTACTGCCCAGAGAGATATCCACAACCCGTAATATACAGGTGTGGAGTGGGGCCGGATGCTGCGCGAAACCTTAGTGCCACGCATGCTTACAAGGCGTTTTTTCCCCAGGAGAAATCCGGCGCATGCAAGCAGGGTCACTGCTATAAAGAGTTGGGTGTTGGTCATTTGGACTGGTCCTGCAAGGCCTAAATCCTGGTTATCTCGCCTTCAACAAGATAGATAATTTCTTCTGCAATATTGGTAGCCCTGTCTGCAATGCGTTCAAGGTGACGGGCCAGGATGTAGAGATTTATGAGCCTTTCCGCCCTGTCCGGACGCCTGGGTATCTCCTGGATAACAGTCCGGTAGGCCCTGTTTCTGTAGTGGTCCACCTGGTCGTCAAGGTGAAATATCTCGTGGGCAAGCTCCACGTCCTGGTGGGCAAGGGCATCTAGGCTTCTGGTGAACATGGCAATCACCTTGTGAGACATCTCTCTGAAGTCAGAGAGCAGTTCGGGAAAATCCGGTTCATCCGGCGGATTCCGGTCTGATGCCGCCCGCTGGGCAAGGCTTGCCGCATAGTCTGCTATGCGCTCTATCTCGTTATTAGTTTTGATAATTGTGATGACAAGCCTGAGGTCACGGGCAACCGGCTGATACAGGGCAAGGATTTTGAGACACTCCTCCTCAATATCGATCTCCGCCTCATCAACCTGGTAGTCTGTGCGCACCAGCTCACGTGCAGCTTCACTGTCGCCACTCTGGATAATATCACATGCCCTGCGGACCCTTTCTTCCACCATGGCGCCCAGGGCTAAAAAATTCTGGAAAAGTTTGTCTATCTGCCTGTGGAACGTATATGATGCGCCTGCGGTCAAGGTGGTTCCCCCTTTGAAAACGGCCTGCTTTCAAATCAATGCCGTGTAACTGTTTCGAGGGGGATATAACTGGGAAATGTTAGGATTGTGTTAGGATTGCGTTAGAAAGAGGTTAGGGGGGAATAAGCAGGGACTTCCAGTTAGTAGCTCACAAACTTTAGTTCGGGGATCAACAGATTAGACTTCGGAAGATGTGGCCGAACTGGTCGGAATAAGTAGGCGAAAAGACCGTGCCTTTACCCGATTATGAATCTATTGCCTCAATATGCCTGCATTTAGGATAGGCACTACATGCCCAAAATTCTTTTCCCATGTTCTTTCCTTTTCTGGCAGTCCTTTTCACCATTACTGATGAACATTTGGGGCATACCTTACCAACATTCTGTGACTGCTGCTCAGTGGACGAGACAACAGATTCTTTCTTTGTTTCTTGTGGTAGAATACCAGGTAGATAGGCAGCTATGGATTGTTGTATTTCACCAATGCTGTACGTGGCTTTGGCAGCGATCTGAATTATAGGAACATTGGCTGATTGACATGCACTTTCCAGGAATCTGTCTCTCTCTTTCCTCTTTTTTGAA
>JALWJV010000283.1 GCA_026996955.1 Deltaproteobacteria bacterium | reverse complement strand
GATTAGAGCTCTAGTGTTCATCATTACATTTTCTGCGGTTTCCTCAAAATATTTCAGTAAAGCCTTCTGTTTTTCTATCTCACTTTTTATTGTCTCAATATTATCTTTTTTCAGGTCGATAAGTTTTAATTTTTCTGTTATGCGATTTTCCAACTGGGTAATGTCAATCTCATTTATTTTTTTTAATTTTTGTTCAAGTTCATCAATTTTTCGTTTAAGGCTGTTCTTGGCCAGGACAATATTCTCGTCTGGAAATTTTTCCAGATAATAATTCTTCCATCTTGTTGTAAACTCGCTCATAAATGCCTTGCCATCTTTCGGATCATGCCAATATAGAGATAGTGTTACCATCGAAGCCTTTCGGTCATCTTTGTAAGTTAATGTCTTGAGCATTGCTAATGTATCTTCGTCAGGATCTGGGAATAGATTGACATATTGCTTCTCCTTTAACCATGAGACAATATCTGGTTTGCTCCAACCATTGAGTCCTGGCTTGAGCTGCATCTTTATTTCATATAAAGGGGTTGAAATAACAATATATAAGATTGCGAGCAAAACGCAGCCCACTGTTATGGCAAGAATTAATTTCTTGTTATCAATAAGAGTTCTGAATATTTCTTTAAGATCAATTTCATCTTCATAATAATATTGTGTCTGATCATTTCTACATGGTGAATGCTGCATTGTTGCGTTGCTCTCCCTGTTTTTGGATTTTAGTTTTAAAATGAAAATTGCGAGGTATAACTAATTCAAAAAACTACATTTTTAGCTCAACGTAAACAGTGAATTGCGGTTTTATTATGGAATGTTAGCTACTACTGTTCCGCGGCGAAATACTCCTTTATTCCCCACTCAAGGCTCCTTCCCTGTATTCCATACTCACCCTCTACAGGGTCATAGTACAGAATATTATCCTTGACTGCCAGGCCAAGAGTGTCAAGCTGATCCGGACTGAAAGCCTTTATTCCAAGGACCGGGCTATCAACAAACCTGGAAAGCACTGTTTCCCTTTTGCCCACCGGATCCCTGAAAATCCAGTCTGTTATCATTGCCACCTTTTCTCTTTTTATTTTTGCTGCAATGTCGCCAAGAGAGTGCTGGAACAGATCCTCAAGAATGGAATATATCTCCCAAGCGCTACCGCCCACTGTATCCCATATTAACTCAATATCTTCCCTGGTTAGGGTGTACTCCTTTACCTTGTTATATTTGCGGATGTCACTTAGCCAGGTAAATACGTCTTCCTTTTCCAGGTAGTCCAGCTTCATGAATTTGCTGGTCTTACGAAGTTTGCTGTCAACATAGACCTGTTCTATAAAAAAGGCATCTGAAGAGGCGATGATGACATGGCAGAGATGGCTCTCCTTGGTCATGGCTACAAAAAAGTTCATAAGCTCCACCATGAGCCGTTTCTGTTTGTCCGGAATGTAAAGGCCGTCCAGCTTGTGAAATTCGTCAATGATTACTACAGGCTGGATGTTCTTTTTTTGAAGACGTTGGAATTCACGCTTCATAACCAGGAACGGGTCTTCCTGTTTTTTTCTGAGCATTCTTTCTGTAAAGGCATCCAGCTTGAACAGTCCAAAGAGGCTGTATTGGCGGTGTATGCCTGTTTTTATGCCATTGTCGTGCTCTGTGGATTTGAAAAATGCATCTATGAAATCATCATAAGAAGCCAGAAAGACCTCCCGCAGGTTCAGGAAATTTATCTCATAACCCCGCTCTTTTTCAATCTGATCAAAAAGGCGGTACATCAGAGTTGTCTTGCCTGAAGATTTTGGGCCGTAAAGGAAAAGTATGGAGTTGGGACGGTTTTCCAGATAGTTCCGGAGTTCTGCCATCTCATTCTCTCTGTCTATAAATGCAACGTCCAGCTTGAAATCAACCATGTTGATGAACCTTTAAAATCTGGATTCGGGTGGCAACTATCGCTCCCCATCCCCTGTGTTCGAATTGTTCCATTTGCTGCAGGCCCTGTTTTGCCAGCATGGAACTGGCGGTTGCTACTGCCCCATTTTTGAAGCCTGCAAGGATTAAGTAACCATTATGCTTCAGACAGGCACTTATTGAGGGCATGAGCCTTGCCGCTACGGAAGGCGTCAGGTTTGCCAGGCAGATGTCAAAGGTATTATCATGGTGTTCGCTTTTGCTTACGCGCTCCCACTCCTGGGCTGAGATAACCCTGACTTTATGGTGTACTTTGTTTGCCAAAGTATTTTTTCGGGCACTTTGCAAAGCCTCCGGGTCAATGTCAACTGCCACTACCTCTCCTGCCCCCATTATGGCAGCTGCAATTGCCAGTATGCCTGTTCCTGTGCCCATGTCAAGAACTCTGCATCTGCTGTTCAGCAGGTTTTGAGATTCAAGGTGCTCAAGTGCCATAAGGGCACAGACTGTACTGGGATGTGTACCAGTTCCAAATGCCCAGCCAGCATCAACAATGATTTCAATTGGGAAAGATTTATTTTTGTCAGGCCGGTGTGTTGATTTATGCCCTGAGTGTATCACCCTGATTGACCTGGTGACATCTATGATCGGCTCTTCTGGCAGGGAGTCTGTGTCATCACTGCCTCGCACACTGAACATTAAGTCATATTCAGGAATAGAGAATGGTTGACTGTGTGGGATTGTATCAGGTTGAGAATGTGATTGTTTTGAAAGGGCTGAATCAATTTTTTCTGAAAATGATTGTATAGCCCTATCCCATTCCTTTTCAGGAATGGTGCACGTTAAGGTGGCAGTGGAGATACCTTCGGTTGTTTGGGCAATGTCTGTTAAACGCCATGTGCCATTTTTAATGGGAGATATTTTGTGAAGTTTGCTGCTTAAGAAATCAGGACAGCGAATACTTGCAACAAGAGCGAGAGTATGGCTGTTCAAATTGTCTCTTCCCACCTTTCCTTTTCCGAATCTATCTCAATCCCTGTGGCCTTAATAAATGCCTTTAGGTTTTTCACAAGGTCTTGAAGTTCATTGTTCGCCTGTTCGTACTGTCCAAGGGAGATGGCATGACGTATATCACTCCACTTAAGATACAATTCAGCCAATGAATCATCATATTCACTGTCGTAGGGCAGTTTTGCATGAATCTGATCAAGTTTCGCTTTGACACTTGTCAGATGACGATTCAGTTTTTTCTCTACAGCTTCCCTTGCTTTAGCAGCCTTTTCGGC
>JALWJV010000282.1 GCA_026996955.1 Deltaproteobacteria bacterium | reverse complement strand
GCTCAAACCCAGATGTATCTATTCAGCGCGGTAAATGGTCTTGTTTTGGAGTGACTTTGAATAATTTCGTAGTTTTTCTTGGCGAAGCGCAGCCAGAAAATCGCGTCTGTCTGAGCGAGGAACGAGCGAGTTTCGCGATTTTGGCGAAGCAAGCCTTAGAAAAACAAGAAATTATTCACCGGAACGGAAAAACAAGACCATTACCAACCTTCATTAAATTAATACGCTGAACAGTTACACCCAGATTTTTTTATATGGTCATGAAAAATGCATCAGCACTACTCTTTGACATGGATGGAGTAATCCTCGACAGCATGCCGTGGCACGTAAGGGCATGGCGCAAGGCCCTGGCAGAATTTGGCTGCAAGGTGGATGAAGAGTTAATCTATCTCCACGAGGGCGCCATTGAACCTGCCACAGCAGCAGATATCTTTCACAGAAACGGCTGCTGCATGGACGAAGAACAGTTCCTTGCAGTGTTATCCCGGCAGATAGAGATATTCAACAGGGAGTTCAGGCACAAGGTTACGGTTTACAGGGACGTGCCTGACATGCTGGCATCCCTTGGCCATACCGGGAAAAAGCTTGCAATAGTCACAAGCTCACATAGTGACATCCTGGAAGAAATCCTTCCCCAAAAGGTGCGAAGCCTGTTTTCTGCTATCATTACAGGTGATAGTGTGGACCGCAGAAAACCGTGGCCAGACCCTTATCTTGCAGCCATGAAGAATCTGGGGCAAAGACCTGAAACATGCTGCGTAATTGAGAATGCACCTGCCGGCATTGAATCTGCCCGTGCTGCCCGGATGAAGTGCATTGCAATAACAACTACCCTTTCACCGGAGCATCTTAAAAAAGCAGACCTGGTTGTTGAAAACCACGGACACCTTCATAAGGTCCTGTGTCAGGCAAACATTGACACTTCCGATTTTGATTCCCCAACTGACACGAAAGAACTGACAGAGGAATCCATTTATTAAACACCCAGAGGTCAAACAAAGCCTTCAGTGACTTTCTCTTCAAGCAGATATGCGGCATCCTGGCGCAAAAAATCAAGAAGGGAGGAATCTGCAAAATTGCACCTGAATCCCCTGCAGGCTGCAGGACGATAGTGGTAAATTTTGCAATAATACTTATCATTTCGCCTTTCCAGGAACACACATCCTTTCCCGTCTGGATGAATCATATATACCTTCCCTCCTGCACGGGCAAGCTCAATAAGTTCCTGTAAAGAGTGGTTTCGCAACTGGTTAAGAGAGACCTGAACCCCCACATATCCACCCATCCTGCTTATGAACTCCACCTCTGAAGGCTTGAGGACAATCCTGCGGTATTTTTTGCAGCATGTGCCACACTGACGACATTCTGTAAAGATGGAGTCCATCTCGGCCTTGCCGATTTTCTTTGACATGACGCAAGACTCCTCACAGGGTCCAGAAGTGATGCAGGGGATGCCCATCAAGCACGGCTTCAGCCCTGCTGGACGGTGCTATACCGACTCTAACACCTGCAGGAGAACAGAGCACATCCACGGTGCGAAGCACAGAAGACTCAAGGGATTCAGGATTATATCCTCCCTCAAGAACCAGAAGCAGCCTGTTATCACAGTAATCTGCAGCGAGGGTTTTTAACATTTCGGTCACAAGCCCGAACCATTCGGTGGTAAGCAGAGTATTGCTCATGGAATCGTCCTTGTGGGCATCGTAACCTGCGGAAACAAGAATTATCTGGGGCAAATACTGCTCTGCCAGAGTATTGACAACCCTCCCAAGCAGATATCTATATTCTGTGTCACCAAACTGGGCTGGGACAGGAAGATTTACCGTATAGCCCTTACCCTCATCAACCCCGACCTCATTGGCTGATCCAGTAAAGGGAAATATGCGATCCTGATGAACGGAGAAGACAAGTACATTTTTGGAATCATAAAATGCAGCCTGTGTGCCGTTACAGTGGTGGACATCAAAGTCCACTATCAAAATGCGCTGTAGTCCGTAGTGCTTGCGCAGGTATTGAGCAGTTATGGCAATATGATTCAGCACACAAAAGCCCATTCCCCTGCCTGGTTCAGCATGATGCCCAGGGGGACGGATTATTGCAAACCCGTAATCCATCTCGGACTTCATTATCTGGTCAGCAAGCTCAAGACAGCCGCCTGCCGCAAGCCGGGCCGTATAAAATGTCTGATCCATGAGATACGTATCATTATCATAGGCATAAGGGTCATCTTTCAGGGCGTATTCCCTTATCTGGTCAATATAAAAGGATGAATGAACTGCCAGGACATCTGACATTTCGGCTTCCCTGGGCCTGATTCTTTTGTATCTGCATGCCCATTCAGATTTTTCAAGCTGCATGTACAAATGACGCAGCCTGTCAGGATTTTCCACCGAATGACCGCTAATAGCGTGATCAAAGAAGCGATTGTCAAAGAGAATACCCGGTTTATAAAATTTCATGATACTTATATACAGGTTGCTCCAGGTATCTTTCCAGGGTTAAAGAGTATAGATAACCGGTCCGCTGAACCTGATGATCGTCATAGACCATAGATTCGGAAAGCTCAAAGCCAAGGCGAGTGAGGCAGTGCTGCTGAACCTTGTTGTTTATGTCAGTGTACATCTGTATCTGCCTGAATCCGACACGGTCGAACAGATAGATGATTACGTATTTTTGAGCCTCAAGCCCATAACCGTTTCCGCGCTTATGAGGAAGGGCAATCTTAAGCGCCATTACTGCAGTGTTTGTATCAGCAGGTTTCTGCCAGTAATGGATGGTGCCGATATTTTCTTTGGAGTCACGCTGCACTATAAGGAATAACTTTTCATGCCTGTTCCACAAGATGCCGCATTTCAGTTTCTGTCTCACCAGCTCAACATCCAGTTTCTCCGGAGTGAGATACTCCCCGTATGCCTCAGAATTGTAACTCCACTCAACAACCAGAGGGAGATCACTATCCTCAAGACGTCTGAGGCATAAACGGGGAGTAAAGAGCCGGTCACCTACAAGGTCCATGATGATGAATACAGTATTTTTTCTGCATTAGAGCAGGCATGTATCTATTCAGCGTGGTGAATGGTCTTGTTTTTCCGTTCCGGTAAACAATTTCTTGTTTTTCTAAGGCTTGCTACGCCAAAATCGCGAAACTCGCTCGTCCCTCGCTCAGACAGACGCGATTTTTGTGGCTTCGCTTCGCCAAGAAAAA
>JALWJV010000281.1 GCA_026996955.1 Deltaproteobacteria bacterium | reverse complement strand
TTTCCGTTCCGGTGAATAATTTCTTGTTTTTCTAAGGCTCGCTACGCCAAAATCGCGAAACTCGCTCGTACCTCGCTCAGACAGACGCGATTTTTATGGCTGCGCTTCGCCAGGAAAAACTACGAAATTCTTCAGAGTCACTCCAAAACAGGACCATTTACGACGCTAAATAGATACGGAATTTTCATGTAAATCAACCATGATGGACAAGTACGGATACATTGGACGAAAAATGCGGCTGCCCAGCCTTGAAGAAAGACCGGCAATAGTCATTGCAGCCTTTGGAACCAGCACCAGGGCAGGCGCGGGCATTGAAAAATTCAACCAGCGCCTGCAGGAGCGGTTCAGTGAATACGAGCTCTTCCAGGCATACACCTCTGATATAATCAGGAAGAAGATGAATCTTCCAGGGCTGAGGGAGACACTCTCCAGCCTGGAGAGCAGGGGATACAGAAAGGCAGTGGTCCAGCCGCTTCATATTTTCCCTGGCACCGAGTACACGCAGCTTGTTGAAACCTGCGCGTCTTTCCCCGGCCTTCGGATTATAGTCGGCGAGACACTCATGCACCGCTGGCAGTTTGTAAAGCAGGTGCTTGCAATAATTGAAAGTGACTTCCTCCCGGATAAGCAGGGAATAAACATCCTGGCGCTTCACGGCTCTCCGCTTGCTGCCGAACCTGTAAATACCCTTTACCTTGGCCTTGAACAGATGGTCCGTGGCCTCTACCCTGACGTGTTTGCCGCATCTGTTGAAGGCGTGCCCGATGTTGACGCGCTGTTTGCCAGGCTTTCCAGGATGCGGCAGGGCGTGTCATATGCCAGGGCGCGTATAATCCCTGTGATGTTTACAGCCGGGCTGCATGTGATGGACGACCTCATGGGAGAGGATGAGAGCTGGAGGGCAAGGCTTGAGACCATGGGTTTCAGCCAGGTTGACATGCCAGCAGTTGAGCACCAGGGGCAGGAGTATTACAAGGGCCTTTACTGGTACCCCGAGGTCTGTGACATGTTTGCGGAACGATTGAAGCGCGCACTGGAACTTATGAAATATTATTGATGTGTATCTCTTCAAGGTGTTGCGCATGAAGACTAGTAGTACGGGAAGAACGAGTTCGCCCCCTAAGCTTTGCATCTGCAGCACCGCTTGAGCAGACACGTGCAAAAAAATGGTAACTGTTCAGCTCATTAATGGCAATGAGGATTAACAAATGGTCATATAGCGACATATCGGTAAGGACTAAGATACAAAACCTGTTTAACCAAAACAATGCCTCTATCAAAAGCTATTCAATGCCTGGCATCAACTTTTATATGGGTTTACGGTGGGATTACTGATCAAGATGATACATAACATCACAGGCGTGGCGGCAGTGTTACTCCTTGCTGCCGTCATTTGCCTGTCAGCTCCTGCCTGCGCCTCACCTCCACCTTACCCTGAGCGCATTGTTTCCCTGGGCCCACTTAACACGGAAAATGTCTTTCTCCTTGGCGCAGGTAACAGGCTTGTGGGGGACACCATTTACTGCGTGCGTCCACCAGAGGCCCGGAATCGGGAAAAGGTGGGCACGCTCATGGAGATCAACCTAGAGAAGATCGTGGCGCTTAAGCCGGATATTGTGCTTGCCACCGGCTTGACCCAGCCACAGGACATGGAGGGACTAAGGCGTCTTGGCTTAAGGGTGGTGAGGTTTGAAAAGCCCGATTCATTTAACGCACTGTGCAGCCACCTGTTACGGCTGGGAGAGCTTCTGGGATGCGAAAAGGAAGCCCGAACCATAATTAAACAGGTGAGGCACAAGGTCCAGTGCATCAGTGCTGCATGCTCCGGATTCCCCACACAGAGTGTGTTTCTTCAGGTTGGGGCAAACCCGCTTTTTGCCTCTGTGTCCGACTCCTTTACTGACGATTACATAAGACTTGCAGGCGGAGAAAATATAGTCTCAGATCAACTTACCGGCCATACCAGCCTTGAGAAGGTACTTGCAATGGACCCTGATGTAATCATCATTGCGATTATGGGAACAGAAACCGGGGTTGCTGCCAGGGAGTGGAAAAGATGGATGCGCTTCAGTCAGATGAAGGCAGTAAAGGCTGGCAGGGTTCATACGGTAAACCCGGATATTATTTGCAGCCCTTCTCCGGTAACTTTCATAAAGGCCCTTGCGGTAATTGCAGGCTTCATACATCCCGAGGCGCCGGAAATCATCGAAAAGCAGTGCGGTATTTCAGTAAATGGGCTGTAACACAGTTGCCCGCACCAGCGGCAGAGGCAAAAACAGTAAAGAGTCCGCATTGTGCAAGAAGGATTAAGCCCTGAAATTCAGACTGCACAGCAGACGAGTCCGCCCTTGCCACAGGCCAACAGTGCATGATAGAAATATCTTATCCCTAGATTGAGCGTTTCAAAATCTGGAAAATTATTTTTTCAATGAAATTAAAAGGAGTTATGTCGATTATAGCTTTCCAGTTTTGAAACGCTCAATCTGGGTTATCATTAGGTCAGCCACCCAGAACATTCACTTTTTAACTCCATGCCCGTCACGGGCGTACACAAAATTCTGAACACAACCTGAAATTCTGCCGCGCTTGGTCAGTTCCGCTAAGGCTTTGTCATCAGCGCAGCCGTGCACTTTCAGCCTGTAGCCAGCAAAAGGAGATAAAATGAAATTCTGCACAGTTATCAACTGCATGGATGGGCGAATTCAGTTGCCTGTAATCAAATACCTGCAAAACAGATTCGGGGTACAATATGTGGACACCATTACTGAACCTGGACCAAACCTGATTCTGGCAGAACAGGGCAATACCCCTTTGCTCCAATCCATTCTGGCACGACTCAGGATTTCAATCGAAAAACATTGTTCTTCCGGAATAGCCATTACAGGACACCATGACTGCGCCGGGAATCCGGCTCCAAAGGATGTGCAGATTGAACACATCATGAAGGCTGTTGAATTTATCCGGAAACAGTATCCGGAAATCGAAACAATAGGACTGTGGGTGGATGAAAACTGGAATGTAAATGAAGTGGACAGTACGGGAAATGTTGCGGGGCCTAAATCATGAGCGGTTCGTCTTCGCTGTACATAATTTTCAAGTTGGTTGTTGATATGACCATATTGAGAACCTATAGTTAAACCAGAAACAGAACAGGAGGAAGCCCGTGCAGCAATTAAATATTGATGGACTCGTAAAAAGTCCTTAAAATTATCTATCTGAAAATAC